>JBOGDU010000050.1:0-6404 GCA_050743145.1 Jiangellaceae bacterium
GCACGGCGTCGTCGTGCCCGAGCGGCGCAGCGCCGGCATGACCGCCGGCGCCTGGAAGACCTCGGCCGGCGCAGCCGCGCGCGTGCGCGTCGCACAGGCGACGAACCTGGCTCGCCAACTGCGCTCGTACGCCGACGCCGGGCTGTTCGTGGTCGGCCTGGCCGGTGACGGCGAAGTCGACATCTCCGCGGTCGAGGCTGCCGCAGAGCCGCTGTGTCTCGTCGTCGGTTCCGAGGGTGCGGGGCTGTCCCGGGTGGTCCAGCAGGCCTGCGACCTGGTGGTGCGGATCCCGATCGCGCGTGGGGTCGAATCGCTGAACGCGGGGGTGGCGGCCGGGATCGCCCTGTACGAGATCGCCCGCGCCCGGCGCTCGTAACCGTCCACGTCCAGGGAGGAGGTACGACGTAGTGCCGGTGGACCGCATGCTGCCTACCCCTGAGGCTCGCGACCTGATCGCCCTCGTCCGCGACATTGCCGACGCTGAGCTCGCGCCGCGCGTCGACGCCGCGGAGGCGGCAGGGGAGTACCCACGCGAGGTCGTACGGGTTCTCGGTCGCGCCGGCCTGCTCGGCCTCCCCTACGACGAGGGCGGCGCCCAGCCCTACGAGGTGTACCTGCAGGTCGTCGAGGAGGTCGCGGGCCGGTGGGCCACCGTCGGACTGTCGATGAGCGTCCATACGCTCTCGTGCTGGCCGGTGGCCGCGTACGGCACGCCCGAGCAGCGCGAACGCTGGATGCCCGACATGGTCGGCGGCGAGTTGCTGGGGGCGTACTGCCTGTCCGAAGCGCATGCGGGTTCCGACGCGGCGGCGCTGTCGACGCGTGCAACGCGCGACGGAGACGACTACGTGCTCACCGGCGCGAAGGCCTGGATCACCCACGCCGGCATCGCCGACTTCTACACCGTCATGGCGAGAACGTCCGACGACGGGCCGCGTGGGATCTCGTGCTTCCTGGTGCCGGGCGACTCTGTCGGCCTCTCCTTCGGTGCGCCGGAGCGGAAGATGGGCATGTCAGCGTCGCCGACCCGAGTCGTGAACCTCGACGCCGTACGGATCCCCGGAGACCACCTGATCGGAGCCGAGGGCCAGGGCTTCACGATCGCATTGGCCGGGCTCGACTCGGGGCGGCTGGGCATCTCCGCCTGCGCGACGGGTCTGGCCCAGGCCGCGGTCGACGCGGCGACCACGTACGCCAAGCAGCGCGAACAGTTCGGCAAGCCGATCATCGACCACCAGGGAGTGGGCTTCATGCTCGCCGACATGACCGCCGCGGTCGACTCGGCCCGGGCCACGTACCTCGCGGCGGCCCGCCGTCGCGACGCCGGCCTGCCCTACACCCGCGCCGCCAGCATTGCCAAGCTCGTCGCCACCGACAACGCGATGCGCGTGACCACCGACGCCGTCCAGGTCCTCGGCGGCGCAGGCTACACCCGCGACTTCCCGGTCGAGCGGTATTTCCGCGAGGCCAAGGTCATGCAGATCTTCGAGGGAACGAACCAGATCCAGCGCCTGGTGATCGCGCGCCAACTCGCCCGCTCGGCGTCCTCCTGATCAGGTGGCGCCCAGTTCGTCGCCGACGATCACCGGCAGGTCCGGCTGGGTCGGAGGGCCCCCCAGCACCGCGTCCTCGTCGGGTTTGTGCCGAAGGACGTTGTCGACATAGGAGCGGGCGGCCTCGACGTTGCCGACCTCGCGGCCCGCCTGCTCGGACAAGTACCACCGGTGCTCGAGCACCTCGTGGTAGATCTCCGGTCCGGTCAGCTTGGCCCGCAGGTCCCGCGGGATGGCCCGGACGACGGGCTCGTAGGCGTCGTTGACCCAGTGGTACGCGACGATCTCCTCGTCCTCGCCCTGCTGGTCGGTAGCGGCGACGTACGCGTCGAGGTCGTTCAACAGGCGGCGCGCCTGGTTCTCCTGTGCGTCGATCCCGGTCAGCCTGATCAGCCGCCCAGAGTGGTGCCCGGGGTCGACGACCTTGGGCTGCACGCGGACCGTGCGACCGCCGATGTCGGTGACGATGTCGAGTTCGGCGACGTCGAAGCCGAGCTCGTTGAGCCGCTCGACCCGGCGGGCGATCCGCCACCTGTCGTTGACGTCGAACGCCTCCCAGCCGGTGAGCTCCTCCCACAGGCTCTCGTAGCGCTCGACGACGAGGTCGGGCGTCGCCGTGGGATCGATGGTGTCGTCCAGAAGCCCTCCGGCCTGCAGGTCCATCAGCTCCCCGGCGATGTTCACTCTGGCGTTCTCGATGTCGTGACGGCGCTGTCCGTCCGACAGCGATGGGTGCAGCTCGCCGGTCTCGGCGTCGACGAGGTAGGCGGCGAACGCTCCAGCATCACGGCGGAACAACGTGTTCGACAGCGAGCAGTCGCCCCAGAAGAAGCCCAGCAGGTGCAGGCGAACGAGAAGCGCGACCAGCGCGTCGATCAGCCGCTCCACCGTGTCGCGACGCATCATCCGCGAGAACAGCGCGCGATAGGGCAGCGAGAACTGCAGATGCCGCGTCACCAGCACGGACTCGAGCGCTGAGCCATCAGGCGCCTCGCGGCCGCGGACGATCCCGACCGCCTCGACGGAGGGCACGCCCAGCCGTTCGAGATCGCGCAGGAGCTGGTACTCCCGCACTGCGAAGGACTCGACGACCTCCTTGAGTGCGTAGATACGGCCGTTCAGCCGGGTGAAGCGCACCACGTGCCGGGAGATGCCGCGGGGGAGCGCGACCAGGTACCACTGCGGCCACTCCTCGAGCGGCATGTCCCACGGCAGGTCCAGCAGCGACTGCTGCTCGGCCGGTGCGGCGAGGATCCGCAACTCCACGCGGGTCATCCTCCCACCGCGCCCGGTCGGGGGCAGTAGAGTCAGGAGGGAAGGCGCTCCCCGGTCGTGACCGAGAAGCAGTGCTCGCCGCCCTGCTTGATCCGCAGGTAGACCTTCTCGCCCTTCTGGGGCTCGTTGCGCGGCTCGACCCGGGCGATGATCGTGTTGTTGGCCAGTGCAGCGTCCGGGTCGGAAGCCGCCGGCCCCACCGCCTGGCCGTACAGATAGGCGTCCGAGCCGAGCTCCTCGACGACGTCGACGACGACCGGGATGGCACCTCCGGCATCCTGAGGCGCCGGCTCGAGGGACTCCGGGCGGAAGCCGAGGATGACCTGCTCCGAACCCTCCGCCGCCAGCGCGTCGACGGTGGCGCGCGACAGCGGGATGTGGGCGAGACCGAGGTCGGCGTGGCCGTCGCTCACCTTGAACGTGGCGATGTTCATCGCAGGAGAGCCGATGAAGCCTGCGACGAAGACGTTGGCCGGCTTGTCGTACAGGCTCAACGGCGTGTCGACCTGCTGGAGCTTCCCGTCGTTGAGCACGCAGACCCGGTCGCCCATCGTCATGGCCTCGATCTGGTCGTGCGTGACGTAGACCGTGGTGATCCCGAGCCGGCGCTGCAGCGACGCGATCTGCGTACGCGTCGAGACCCGCAGCTTGGCGTCGAGGTTGGACAGGGGCTCGTCCATGAGGAAGACCTGCGGTTCACGGACGATGGCACGCCCCATGGCGACGCGCTGGCGTTGGCCACCGGAGAGCGCCTTGGGCTTGCGGCCGAGGAAGTTCTCGAGTTCCAGCAGCTTGGCGGCGTCCTGGACGCGTCGGGCGATCTCGTCCTTCTTCACGCCGGCGATCTTGAGGGCGAAGCCCATGTTGTCGGCGACGGTCATGTGCGGGTACAGCGCGTAGTTCTGGAACACCATCGCGATGTCGCGATCCTTCGGCGGGATGTTCGTGACGTCGCGCTCGCCGATGTGGATCGTCCCGCCGTCGACGTCCTCGAGCCCCGCGAGCATCCGCAGGGCGGTGGACTTCCCGCTTCCGGAGGGGCCGACCAGGACGACGAACTCGCCGTCGCCCACCTCGAGATCCAGGCTGTCGACCGCGGGACTGTCGGTACCTGGATAGATGCGGGTCGCATCGTCATACGTGACCGTGGCCATGGGTGTCTCACGTCCTTCCACCGGCAGGTACGTGCCGGACGATCCGAGTGGAGGTTGCGGTGATTCTTCCCCATCGCCGGTGGTGTGTCACCTGCTCCCGATTTCACCGCACGACTTCCGTCGGGGCGCAGAGCACCGTACCGTCATGGGAGGACGACGACCCTTGTGACTCGGGAGGGCCCATGCGTATCTCCGACGTGATCCGAGCCAAGGGCGACGCCGTCGTGACGGTCGAGCCGCAGATGGACGTCCGAACACTGCTCGGCGTCCTGGCCGAACACGGCATCGGCGCGGCCGTGGTGTCCAGCGACGGCTCCTCGGTCGAGGGAATCGTGTCCGAGCGGGACATCGTGCGGGCGCTGGCCGAACGGGGAGCAACGGTGATCTCCGAGCCGGTGTCGGCGATCATGACCGGCGACGTGAAGACCTGCCCGCCTGACGCCCCCGTCGTCGACCTCATGCGGACGATGACGGAGGGTCGGTTCCGGCACGTTCCGGTGGTCACCGGAGGCAGGCTGGTCGGCATCGTCAGCATCGGCGACATCGTGAAGAACCGGGTCGGCGAACTCGAGACCGAGCGCGACTCGCTCTCGCGCTACATCACGACGGCGACCTCGTAGCGGTCAGCGCGGACCGGCCGCCAACTGAGTCGCCGTGCGCCAAGCGGCGACGGGCAGGACACGGTCGCTGCCGAGTTGGCGCATCTGGACCAGCAGCCGCGCCGCTGCGCGCGCGGAGCGTACTTGAGGAGCGATCAGGCGCTCACGGCGAAACGAGCCAGGCGTCATGGCCACCCCTTCCTCGGGCCCTCATCCTACGCCTCAGGCCACCACGGCGCCGAGCGTGACGGCCGCCGCGGCGACCAGGCCACGGACCTCGTCGGAGGACATCTCGGTGAACGTGTTGGCCGGGGCATCGACCGACACGCAGCCGACAACCCGCGACCCGAGCGGCGTTTCCTTGATCATTGGCGTTGCGAGGACGACGCCGTACTTGCCGCGAACGCGTTGGAACTCCTCGTAGCTGAACCCGTAGGTGAGATCGTCGCCGAGGCCGACCCACTCCTCGGCTGACACGTCGGCCAGTTGCTCGTCGAGTGTCGCCAGGTTCTCGACGACGTCCTCGGCGCGTTCGACGCACTGGCCGATGACGCCGACGCCGGGCCGCCAGGCGATGCCCGAGGCGACCCGGATGAGAAGCTGCATCCGCAGCAACCGCTCGAGGCGGACGCGACCAAAGGGCAGGAGCGGGCGGCGGACCCGGTAGGCCGCCACACCGAGCTGGCGGGCGTCGATGCCCGTGGCCTCCTCGAGCTCGAGCAGGAGCGGCGAGAGGACGGCGCGGGCCTGCTCGCGCAGCTCGGCCGCCCGGCCGTGGCGGCGCTGGTCGATCGCGGCCTCTGTCGCCGTGACGAAGGCGACGGTGACGCCCCCGGCGATCAACGTGACCGCCAGCCAACTCGGCAGCACCACGGCACCTGTCTCGTGCAGGCCCAGCCCGAGGCCAGCGGCGGCTGCGATCACCGCCGCGGCGACGCGCCACCAGAACCGCAGGGTGCCGTCCACCCGCCCACCGTATGAGTCGAGCCGGACGGTGTAGACGACCGACGCGCACAGTCCGCCCAGAGTCGTGCCCACCCTGTGTGCGCCACGGCGGCTGTGATCGATGTGGATTTCGTGTCGCTCCAGCAACACCAAACCTCCGGCGATCAAGACTCGGGGCTTGCCGCCGCCGAAGGTCGTCGGACTCACTCAACTAGGATCGGCACCGCCCGCCGGCGTGGCGCAACTGGCAGCGCACCCGACTTGTAATCGGGCGGTTCCGGGTTCGAGTCCCGGCGCCGGCTCCCCTCTGACCAGGGCAAACGCGCTCGCGGCCCGCCTTCAACGCCCTTGCTGCGCCCGAGATGCGCCCCACGCGGACGGCCAATGTGGCCGCGCTACTTGAAAACGATTCCTACGAGGTCCTCGATGAAGGACGATGCCTTGTTGGCCCCGGGTTTGTACCTGCTGGGATGGCCACATTGGTTCCGGAGATCGAGCGCGTGGCCGAGTATCGTCCATTCACCTTTATCGATCATGCCGATGTCGCGCATCGCCAAGAGCGCGGTCTTGTCGTTGATCTGCGCCATGTCCTCGACCCTGGACACCTGCTTTGCTCGTGAGTCGTGCCGCTGGATTGCCGCGTTGAGCCCGGCTGCACCCGTCGCAAGTGCGTCCTCCTGTAGCTTTCGCGCAGCGCCCGACCAAAGGAAGACGATGGCGGCCTTTCGCGCCCCCACGCTGAGGCAGAGAACCGCCTCTTCAACGTAGGCCCGTGCTACCTCGTCGGTGATCTTCGAGGCAACCTCCCGGAGCGTGTTGACGTCGTGTGCAATCTCGGGCTGCTCGTCCGGCAAGTTGTGTCGTTGACGGATGTGCTG
>JBOGDU010000051.1:0-10923 GCA_050743145.1 Jiangellaceae bacterium
CCCAACGCCCGACCACACCACAGACGGCATCCCCCGACCCACCTCGACCCCCGGCCACGCCCCGGCCGAAGGCGCCCCGGGCGGAGACGGCATCCCCCGCCCCAACCACACCGCAGCGGGTGAGTCAGTCCGCCTCTACTCGGGTGGGAAGTGGTGTGACGCGCCCCTGCACCGACGCGAGCGGCTCCGGGCTGGCGACACCGTGACCGGTCCGGCGATCGTGGCCGAGGACGACGCGACCACGGTCGTCGACGACGGCTGGCGGGCAACGGTGACGCAGCACGGGCACCTGCTGGTCGAACGGGTTCACGAGCGGCCGGGCGCGGGGGAGGTCGGTACCGAGGCCGACCCGGTGCTGCTGGAGATCTTCAACAACCTGTTCATGTCGATCGCCGAGCAGATGGGCGCCCGCCTCGAATCCACTGCCCAGTCGGTCAACATCAAGGAGCGCCTGGACTTCTCCTGCGCATTGTTCGATCCCGACGGCAACCTGATCGCCAACGCGCCGCACATGCCCGTGCACCTCGGGTCGATGGGGACCACAGTCACGGAGGTCATCCGGCGCAATGCCACGACCATGCGGCCCGGTCACGTCTACGCCGTCAACGATCCGTATCACGGCGGTACACACCTACCGGATGTCACGGTCGTGACGCCCGTCTACGACGACGGTCGCCAGGAAGTGCTCTTCTACGTCGCCTCGCGCGGGCATCACGCCGAGATCGGCGGGCTAACGCCGGGCTCGATGCCGGCGTTCAGCCGAAACGTCCACGAGGAAGGCGTCCTGTTCGACAACTGGCTGCTCGTGGCGGACGGCCGGTTCCGCGAGGCCGAGACGCTCGACCTGCTCCGTGGTGCCGCGTACCCGTCGCGCAACCCGACCACCAACCTCGCCGACCTCCGAGCCCAGATCGCCGCCAACGAGAAGGGCGTGGACGAGGTCCGCCGCATGATCGACCACTTCGGCCTCGACGTGGTCCAGGCCTACATGCGGCACGTGCAGGACAACGCCGAGGAGGCGGTACGTCGCGTCGTGGACGCTCTCGGTGACGGTGAGTACACCTACGAGATGGACAGCGGGGCCCTGATCAAGGTGCGCGTCACCGTCGATCGGGCCACCCGTTCCGCGACGATCGACTTCACCGGCTCGTCCGCGCAACTCGACACGAACTTCAACGCACCCGCCTCGGTCGCCACCGCGGCGGTCCTCTACGTGTTCCGCACCCTCGTCGACGACGACATCCCGCTCAACGACGGGTGCCTCCGCCCACTGCGCATCGTCGTCCCGGAGCCGTCCATGCTCGCTCCGGTCTATCCCGCGGCCGTCGTCGCGGGCAACGTCGAGACCTCGCAAGCCGTGACCGGCGCGCTGTACGCGGCCCTCGGCGTCCAGGCCGAAGGCTCCGGCACCATGAACAATGTGACGTTCGGCAACGATCGGTACCAGTACTACGAGACGGTCGCGTCCGGGTCGGGTGCGGGCGACGGCTTCGACGGCGCGCCCGTCGTGCAGACCCATATGACGAACTCGCGGCTGACCGACCCGGAGGTGCTGGAGTGGCGCTTCCCGGTCCTGGTCGACTCGTTCACGGTCCGGCGGGGAAGCGGCGGGTCCGGCCGCTGGCGGGGCGGCGACGGCGCGGTACGGCGGATCCGGTTCCTCGAGCCCATGACGGTCAGCACCTTGTCCGGGCATCGCCGGGTACCGCCGTACGGGCTATCGGGCGGTCAACCGGGTGCTCTCGGCCGCAACCGGGTAGAGCGCGCCGACGGCTCCACCGTGGAGATGGCCGGCTGCGACTCGGTGGACGTCGACGCGGGTGACGTCCTGGTCGTCGAGACACCTGGCGGCGGCGGTTACGGTCAGGCCGCCTCGGGCTGACCTCTAGCTCAGCCGCCGACGACGTCGAGATGCTCGACCTGGTCCGCTGCCTGCGCGACAGCGGAATGCCCATCGAGACGCTGCGCCGGTTGGCCGAAATGGTCCGCGCAGGCGACGACACGATGCCCGATCGCGTGGCATTGTTAGTGGCATTGTTAGAGGACCACGACGAACAGCTCGCCGCGCACCTCGAACTCCTGCTCGAGCGGCGGGACCGTATCCGACACAAGATCGACTACTACCGGTTCCTGGGGTCATGATGGCGGCTCACCTGACCGACCTGGCCCGGACCGTCCTGCGCCGGGGCCGGCACCCGCATCAACCAGATCCGTTCGAGACCCTGGGCATCCAACTGCGGCTCACCCGGCTCGCCGCCGAGATCCGTCGCCTCGAGCACGACGAGGGCCGCTGGGCCCGCGTCCACCACCTCAGAGCAGCACAGGCAGCGTACGACGACGTGCTGACCGAGGCATGTCGGTTGCTCGCCGTCCCCGTCCAGGACGCGGTGGCGCCGGTGCGCCGGCTGCTGGCCGAGACCGAGTTGCGGTCGCGCGGCTGGACATGGTGAGGCGCGGGCTCCGATTGTGATCAGACCAGCGAGGTCTGCGGCGACTTCCGGGCCTCGAGGTCGAGCAGGAGCCGTTTGCGCTCGAGGCCGCCGCCGTAGCCGGTCAGCGACCCGGATGCGCCGATCACCCGGTGGCACGGCACGATCACCGCGATCGGATTGCGCCCGTTGGCCAGCCCGACCGCGCGGGACGCGCCCGAGCGGCCGAGCTGTTCGGCGATCTGGCCGTAGCTGCGGACCTCGCCGTACGGGATCGCCGTCAACGCCTCCCACACCTGGAGCTGGAACGGAGTCCCGGTCGGGTTCAGCGGCAGGTCGAAGTCGGTGCGATCTCCGGCGAAGTACTCGTCGAGCTGACGCGCCACCTCGGCGAACGGCGCGGCGTCCTCGACCCAGTCGGGTCGCGGAGCAGTGGGTCCGTGCGTCTCGCCGTCCATGTGCAGACCGGTCAGTCCCTCGTCGTCCGCCGTCAACAGCAGCGGCCCGAGCGGGCTGACGACCGAGGTCCAATACGTGGTCATCAGGTGGTTCTCTCCTTCATCGAGCTGTCATACCTGCTCATCGTGGTCGTCAGGACTGACATGTCTGTGACCTGCGGTGCGTGGCCCGGCAGCACTGACAGGTCTGCTCAGTGCGGTCCGGCGGCGAGCGCCCACAGGTGCATCTGGGCGTACGACCGCCAGGGTCGCCATCGCTCCGCCGCGGCGACCGCCGCGGTAACCGACGTCTGCAGACCTGCCAGTTCCATGCCCTGTCGCACGCCCAGGTCGGTCGCCATGAAGACATCCGGGTCGGACAGGGCTCGCATCCGCAGGTAGCCGACGGTCCACGGCCCGACACCGGGTACCGAGAGCAACTCCCGCTCGGCCTCGTCCCGGTCCGCGCCGGGGTCCAGCCGGAGCCGGCCGTCGGCGAGGCGTGCGGTGAGCTCGTGCAGCGTCGTCTGCCGTCGCGCCGGCATCGGGAACGCGCCCGGATCCGCGGCGGCCAGCGCGGCGGCGGTCGGGAACGCGTGGCTCACGCCACCGACCGGAGCGTCCAGCGGCTTCCCGTACGCGACCACCAGCCGACCTGCCACCGTGCGTGCCGCGGCCACCGAGATCTGTTGTCCCACGACGGCCCGAACCGCCAACTCGTCACCGTCGACTACGCCGGGCACGCGACGCCCCGGAGTTGCGGCCACCAGCGGCGCGAGCGCGGAGTCCGTGGCCAGCACCTCGTCCGCTGCGGCTCCGTCGGCGTCCAGGTCGAACAGCCGCCGGCACCGGGCGACCGCGGCGGCGAGGTCGCGCGGGTCGGCGAGCCGCAGCGTTCCCCGGAGGAACCCGTCGGCCGGTGTTAGCTCGGCGATGCCGACGCCGTGCGGGAGCACAAGGCTGCGCCGGTAGGTGCGACCCTCGACCTGTTCGATCCCTGGTACGGCGCGGGCCGCGAGGAACCTCAGCACACCGTCGAGATCGGCAGGCCAGCGGTAGGCCAGCCTGAGTTCGATCGTGCCGGCGACCGGGTCGCGCCCGCGCCGGCCGGCCCGCGATCGACGCCGCAGGTCGCTCGGAGTCATCGCGAAGACCTCGCGGACCGTGTCGTTGAACTGCCGGATGCTCGCGAACCCGGCCGCGTAGGCCACCTCGGTCACCGGTAGATCGGTGGTCTCCAGGAGGATCCGTGCGGTGTGCGCGCGCTGGGCGCGAGCCAGCCGCAGCGGCCCGGCTCCGACCTCCTCGACCAGCGTCCGGTGCACTTGGCGCTCGCTGTAACCGAGCCGGGCCGCCAGGCCCGTGACACCGTCGCGGTCGACGACGCCGTCGGCGACCAGCCGCATTGCTCGGCCGGCGAGATCAGCCCTGATGTTCCACTCCGGAGAGCCGGGCGTCACGTCGGGCCGGCATCGGCGGCAGGCTCTGAAGCCGGCTGCCTGCGCCTCGGCGGCTGAGCGGTGAAGGCGGATGTTCTCCCGCTTCGCCGGCCGCGCCGGGCAGCTCGGGCGGCAGTAGATCCCGGTCGAGGTCACACCGATGAAGAAGACCCCGTCGAAACGCGGATCGCGGCTGCGGACTGCGCGAAAGCAGGACTCGATGTCGAGCACAGATCCACTCTCGCCTGTCCGACGAGCTCTTGACTAGCGGAAATCGGACGCGGACGTACTGACGGTCAGCCGGTCTTCTTCGCGAGCTTCCGCGCCTGCTTGAGCGACACAGCCTTCGCCTCCTCGGGAAGTCGCCACACGTCGATGCCACCCATCAGCGAGTATGCGAGAACGCGGATCCGCGGTGCTCCGGATCGCGGTTGCCGGGTGCTGCCCCGCTCACCGTTTCCGCCCATCAGCGCGAAGCCGCCGACCTGCACGTCGACTGTGTCGGGGACGTAGATGTCCATGCCGCCCATCACGGCGACAGCCACGATCGTGACGTCGTCCGCGTCTATCTCGGCATCGCGGAGGTCGATGTCGTTGCCGCCCATCACGGTGACCGTCGTCAGCCGCTCGCCGACCCGCCACCGGCCGGTCTTCTCCGCGCCGCCCATCACCGAGAGCACCCATTTGGTGGGAGATCGACGCCCCGGTGCCGTCCGCGGCGGGTTTGCAGGAAGGTCGGCGATCAACGGCGTCAGCTCCGCCCTCGTCGTCGCCGCGTAGGCCAACCCGATGCGCTCCTCGAGCTCGGCCAGGGTGAGCCGCCCCGCCGCCGCGTTCTCGGACAGCCGCGCGACGATCAGTTCGCGTTCGGCGTCGGACGCCCGGATGTCGGGCGTGATCGACACCGCCGGCTCAGACGGCTGCGCGCGCGGCTCCGGCGGGGTCACGGGCTGCTCGGACACGCCGTCAGGCTACCCGGCAGCCAGCGACACACGACCGGACGTTCCGTCCCGCGACGACAGACTGGACCCAACTCGTGCAGACACGCCCGGCGTGTCGTGCCGGTTGGCTCCAGTCTGCGTTCCCGTCAGGGGTCAGAGGTCGAGCTGCCAGTGCTGGCCGACGAGGTCGTGGCCGAAGCTGTGATGGGCCTCCTCGCGGGTCAGCCGGAATCCCGCCCGCTCGTAGACGCGCCGCGCGGCCGTCAAGACATCATTCGTCCACAACGTCATCGACGTGTATCCGGCGCCGCGCGCGAAGCGGATGCACTCGTCGACGAGCCGGGTGCCGAGGCCGTGCCCTCGCGCGGACGGGTGGACCAGCAACAGCCGCAGCCGTGCGGTCGACGCGTCGTCGGCCACGAGGAACACCGAGCCCACGCGCCGCCCGTCGATCTCCGCGATCCAAGCGTTCTCGCGGGCCGGGTCGGCGGTCTCGACGCAGTCCGCGACGATCCGTGCCACCAGGCCCTCGAACCTCTGGTCCCAGCCGTACTCCTGCGCGTAGAGGGCGCCGTGACATTGCACGACCCATCCGAGGTCACCCGGCCGCACAGACCGCACGACCGGTTCTGCCGGCGTCGCAGCTCGTGGGCCGAGGACGGCGCGGACTGCGCCCATGGCGTCGACCAGCCGGCGCTGCTCGGCTTCGTCCAGGGCGCCGAGCAACGCCGCCACCTGCTCGGACGAGCGGGCGTCGAGCACGGCGAACGCGTCGCGGCCGGCACCGGTGAGCCGGACCCGTTGGCGTCGCGCGTCGGTACCCGACCGATTGCGGGTCACCAGACCGGTGGTCTCGAAACGGGTAAGGATACGGCTCAGGTAGCCGGCGTCCAGCCCCAACGACCGCCGGAGATCAGCAGCCTCGGTCACGTCGCGCTGCGCAAGCTCGTACACCACGCGGGCTTCGGTGAGCGAGAAGGGCGAACTGAGCAGGTGCTCGTCGAGCACGCCGAGCGTGACCGTGTACGAGCGGGTGAACGCCCGGACGGCCGCGATCCGTCCGGCGTCGACCACCATCCACGCAGCGTCACCCAATTCATTGACTCAGTCAATGATTATCCGCACTGTGGAATGTCGCCGTCCCGATCCGTGATCGGATGCGACCCTGGGGCGCATGCAGCTCAGCCAGTCACGCAAGCTCGCCAACGTCTGCTACGACATCCGCGGGCCGGTGCTCGAGCACGCGCAGCGTCTCGAGGACGAGGGCCACCGGATCCTCAAGCTCAACATCGGCAATCCGGCGCCCTTCGGTTTCGATGCTCCGGAAGAGATCCTCCAGGACGTCATCCACAACCTGCCTGCCGCACAGGGCTACTGCGACTCCAAGGGCCTGCTGTCGGCGCGGCGGGCGGTGGTCCAGTACCACCAGGGGAAGGGCGTACAGGACATCGACGTCGCCGACGTGTACCTGGGCAACGGCGTCTCGGAGCTCATCGTCATGGCGATGCAGGCGATGCTCGACGACGGCGACGAGGTGTTGATCCCGGCCCCCGACTACCCGTTGTGGACAGCCGCCGTGAGCCTGGCCGGCGGCACACCGGTCCACTACCTGTGCGACGAGAGCGCCGACTGGTCGCCGGATCTCGCCGATCTGGAGGCCAAGATCGGTCCACGTACCAAGGGTGTCGTCGTCATCAACCCGAACAACCCGACCGGCGCGGTCTACTCACGCGAGATTCTCGACGGCATCGTCGAACTGGCCCGCGAGCGGCACCTCGTCCTGCTCGCCGACGAGATCTACGACAAGATCCTCTACGACGACGCTGAGCACATCTCGACGGCGTCACGCGCACCCGACCTGCTCTGCCTGACGTTCAACGGGCTGTCCAAGGCCTACCGGGTGGCCGGGTTCCGGTCCGGCTGGATGGTGGTGTCCGGCCCGCGCCAGCACGCGCGCGACTACATCGAGGGCCTCGACGTGCTGGCCAACATGCGGCTGTGCGCCAACGTGCCCGCGCAGCACGCCATCCAGGCGGCGCTCGGTGGGCCGCAGAGCATCAACGACCTCGTTCTGCCGGGCGGCCGCCTGCACGAGCAACGTGACCGGGCCTGGAAGCTGCTGACCGACATCCCCGGCGTGAGCTGCGTCAAGCCCAAGGGCGCGCTGTACGTCTTCCCGCGGCTGGACCCCGACGTCTACCCCTTCCACGACGACGAGCAGTTGGTTCTCGACCTGCTGTTGCAGGAACACCTGCTCATCGTCCAGGGCACGGGCTTCAGCTGGCCCCGACCTGACCACTTCCGCATCGTCACGTTGCCGCACGTCGACGACCTCGAGGCCGCAGTCGCGCGCTTCGGGGCCTTCCTCGAGGCCTATCGGCAATGAAGAAGGTCGACAAGCGGGGACGGCTGGAAGACGACCCCTTCGAGTACCGGGTGACGAAGAACGGGCAGGTGTTGGTCAGCCGCGGCGGCCGTCAGGTCTCGACCATCGCAGGCGCCCGCGCCGTGCGTCTCATCCGCGACCTGGAGAACGGCGACGAACGCGCCCGCCAGCTGGCGCTCGCGAAGGCGACGGGAAACTACCGGCGCGGCAACGAGCGCCGCTGACCGGCCGAGCCGTCAGTGGGCCGGGCCGCCCTGCTGGGCCGCGCATCTGGGGCCGGCGTCGGGTGCGAGGCGACCGGCGTCGGCCCGGCTAGAAGACCTCGATCGACAGCGGTGCAGGCGACCAGCCGAAGGCGGTCGAGGCGGCAAGGAGGGGTCCCGGCCGGTTCTCCCGCACCAGTCCGGCCGCACCCAACGACAGCAGCGTCGGACCGCCGAGATAGGCAGCGCCCAGGTGCCCGACGTCGAGGGTCAGGTCCGCCTCGTCGTCGGTGGCCTCGCACCGTGCCGCTTCCTTGTCGCCGACGAGGCGCCACCGTCCCGCATTGCCGGGCAGCATGGCGTCGGTGACCTCCAGCACCACGTCCACCGGCACGGCATAGCGCCGGCTCGCCAGCGCACCTGGAACGTCGACGATCCGCACCCACAGCCCAGGGCCGGTGGAGGCGTCGAGCCCGTACGGATTGGTGACGAGCTGAGTCAGGGGTTCGTCGGGTGCGGCGAAGTAGTACTTGACCGTGCGGGTGAGGTCGATCGTGAGCAGGAAGCGCCACAGCGCCCGATAGGCCTCGGCCGTGGCGGCGACCACCTCGATGACGGCCACCTCGCCGTCGGGTCCGACGTCCGACCAGCCGCTCTTGACCCGCCAGATCGCGTAACCGTCGATCTCGTCACCTGAGTCGTAGAGCACCGCGCGCTGCGCCGACCGGCCCCGCCGCCAGGACTTCGGGTCCGCCGTGTGGTACTTCCACCACCGCTCGTCACGGCTCGACCGCCCCGGACGGTCGGCCTGAACGCGGTCGAACACAGCGCTGAGATCCCCGATCACGTCCTTGGGCACCGCCTGCCGCAGCCGGCCGAGCGGTGCCGGCGCGGTCAACGTGGTCTCCCTGGTGGTGATCGTGTACTCCATCTGCCAGGAAGCCGCGCCGTACCCGAAGCGGCCGTAGATGGCGCCCTCGCTGGCCCACAGGACGGCAACCGGTTCGGTGCCGCGGTCGCGGACGGCCTCGAGCTGGGCGGTCATGATCCGGGTCAGCAGACCCTGCCTGCGATGGGTCGACGCGACGGCGACGCCTGTGACGTGCGCAGCCGGGATGACCGCGCCCGGCACGGTCAGATCGCGGGTGAGGATCATGCCGGTGCCGACCACGGTCGCGCCGTCGGTGATCATGTGAGTGCGGTCGGGCTCGGAAACCAGCCGCTGGACGTCGAGCTCGTCGTCCTCGGGGTCGCGGAGGAAAGCGCCGGTGATGAACTCGACGAGCGCGGGCAGGTCGGCATCCGTCGCGGTACGCATCGAAAGGTCGCGGGTCACCCCTCGTGTCTAGCCGACGCCGAACCCTGCTGGCCAGCCCTTTCTTGGCCGACCTTCCCCGGCGCGGAGTCGGGTTTCCGTCCATGGCTTGGGTGCACTTGTGACGGGACACGGCCCGCAGCCCAGGTTGAACGGGTATCCCGTGGGGTAGACAACCACCGATCGTCCGCTGCCTGGAACGAGGACGTGTGGTGCGGGCGCTCTGCGGTGTCTGCACCGTTCGACTGACGAAACGAGGTTCGAGACATGGGTATCGGTAGCGGTGTCTTCCTGCTGGCGGTCGGCGCGATTCTCGCCTTCGCCGTCGAGTACGACGTGGCCGGCATCGAACTATCAGTGGTCGGCTGGATCCTGATGGCAGCCGGCGCGCTGGCCATCATCCTGTTCCTCACCGTATGGGGGCCCCGGCGCCGGGTCGTCGACCGAGGTGGCGTCGTCGAGGAGCGGCGGGTCTACGACGACCGGCCGCCCGAGCCCTGAGCAGTCACCTGGCGAGGTCGATCACGTCTGGGGTCGCCTGGGATCACCTGCAACGGCGAACAGTCGGGTGAGCCAGGACTGCCAGGCGCGCTCGGCCTCTGCCTGGTCCACGTCCGAGAAGATGTGGTGTCCCACGCCGGCCATACCGCCTCCGCCGACGAACCGGTACAGCCCGTCGCTCGTCCGCACGCCCAGGAAGCTCGGGTGCAGGACGGAGTCGACGACACCCTCGACCGGAGCGGATCCGTCGAGGGAGAACCGCACATGGTCGCCCTCGGCGACCGTGCCGGTCAGTCCGAGGCCTCGCTTGAATCCCTCCCAGACGACCTCCTGGTCCGACTGCGGCGGTCCCCATGCGGAGACCGGCACGGCGATTCGGCCCGGGAAGCAGGTGAGGTACGTGCCCAGCGTGCGCAGGTACATCGGGTCGCCCTTCCTCAGGGCGTCGTACTCCGACTCCCAGTCGTCACCGCCGAGGAAGCCGTTGTGCACGAGCCGGACGACGGTGCTGCCCTGTCCACGTCCCTCGACGAGGAACTCGAAGGCCATGAACGATCCGTCCTCGGCCTCGGCCGTTCGGTATGCCAACCGGCGCGGCGGGTCCCAGGCCGTGACGGTGGACTCCGCGGTGAAGTAGTCGCTCACCACCATCCGGACCGCGCCCCCCTCTCGGGGCTCGACCTCGTTGCGTCCCATGAACCAGGAATCGATACCCGGGCCGGTGGCGATCGCGTCCCACACCTGCTCGGGGGTTGCGTCGACCGTGATCTCGTTGTCGGTCTCGAACTCGTGGCCCATCTCAGGACTCCTTCGTGGTCTCGATCGGCTGCGCCTTCACGCTCGGGTGCACGGCGACGATGACGCGGTGATCGCGCCCGCCCTTCGCGGCCTCGTCGTGGTACTTGCCCACCAGCGCGGTGACCGCACTCGCCAACTCCTCGGCGAAGGCGGCACGGTCGGCGGCCGAGGCGAAGCGCACCTCGCCGTCGATCGCGAACGTGGCGAGCGGCTTCCGGGCCTTCGTCGCGCCCGTGATCAACGAACCCACGTCGCGCACCAGCCGTGCGGCGACCGCAAGCAGCCACCGCGCCGAGAGCTTGTCCGGTGAGCGCGACGGGTCCGGCGCCACCGCAGCCAGGGCGGCCGGCGAGATCACGTACGACCCCGCCGTGGCACGAAGCATCCGCTCGGTGACATTGCCCTTCCGGCGCTCCTCCACCAACTCGACCAACCCGTGCCGCTCCAGCGCCCGCAGGTGGTAGTTCACCTTCT
>JBOGDU010000052.1:0-11034 GCA_050743145.1 Jiangellaceae bacterium
GCAGTAGTCTGATGATCTCGCCCACCCGCAGGAGGCAGGCCATGTCCGACAGCGATATCAGGGCCGACAGCGAGGACATCTGGCCGCCGGAGGGTGCACCCGATCCCGGCGCCGGCGACGCGCCCGAAGCTGACGCGGTCGAACAACAGCAAGACGTCGTCGACCGCGAGCCAGACCTTCCGGAGAGCGTTCCCGAGGGCGTCAATCCTGCCGACGCGGTCGAGCAGGGACGCCCCGTCGGTTTCGACGAGGACGACTACCGCTGATCGCGTCGACCCGAGGTCGGGCCCGCCCGGAGGTACGATCCGGCCAGCCGACGCTGCGAGGAGCACCGTGACGAGCCTGCCCGAAGTGCCCGCCCGCGGCGTCCGCCTGCCTCGGGTCGCGCGCCGCGCCCAGCTCCTGCGAGCCGCTCGCGACGTGTTCGTCGCAAACGGTTACCACGCAGCCGCCATGGACGAGATCGCCGAGCGGGCCGGTGTCAGCAAGCCGGTGCTCTACCAGCACTTCCCGGGCAAACTCGACCTCTACCTCGCCCTGCTCGACGACAGCAGCGAGGAACTGCTCCGGCGCCTGCACGCCGCGCTGCGATCGACCGACGACAACAAGGAGCGGGTGACGGCGACGATCACCGCGTACTTCGCGTTCGTCGACGACGCGGCCGGCACCTACCGGCTGCTGTTCGAGTCCGATCTCACCAACGAGTCGGCCGTCCGAGAACGCCTTGACCGGCTCAACGCGGCCTGCGCGGACGAGATCGCCAAGATTATCGCTGAGGACACGGGCCTGCCGGTGGAAGAGTCCACACTGCTGGCGATCGGCCTCGTCGGCATCGCCCAGGTGACGGCCCGGTACTGGCTCGACGCCGAGGGCTCGATCCCCCGCGACGCCGCCGCCGATCTGGTCGCCACCCTGGGGTGGCGGGGCATCCGCGGGTTCCCCAAGCGCGAGAGCTGAGCGTTCGCCGAGGGCACAGGTGGTGGACGGCGGGCGACCTCCGTCCTCGACTAGCCTGGTCAACCGGGGAGTCCGGGCGCGACGGGTGCGTCCACCGAGCACCGAAGGGGTGACCGTGGAGGTCAAGATCGGCGTTCACAACGCCACGCGTGAGCTCGTGCTCGAGAGCGCACAGACTCCGGACGAGGTCCAGAAGGCCGTCTTCGACGCGCTGGGCGGCAAGAGCGGCGTGCTCGATCTCACCGACGAACGCGGCCGCCGGGTCATCGTCGTCACGGCGCACCTGACCTACGTCGAGATCGGCGAACCGATCGAGCGCCGGGTGGGTTTCGGAGCCTTGTAGGCGACACGCGGCGGAACGTCGCTCACTCCGCTTGCCGCGCTCTTCGTACCGCGCGATGATCGATCCGTCAGCGGCCGTACTCGACGGCGCGGCGTAGGAGAGGAGCAACCGTGGAGATCGTCGGTCTGATCATCGCCGGGCTGGTCATCGGGGCACTCGGCCGCCTCGCCGTTCCGGGCAAGCAGAGCATGCCGATCTGGGTGACCCTGATCGTCGGCGTCGTCGCGGTCCTGGTCGGCTACTGGATCGCCGCCTTGCTCGGCGTCGAGGAAACGTCCGGCATCGACTGGATCCGCTGGATCATCAGCATCGTCGTCGCTGCCGTCGCCGTGTACCTGGTTGCCAGGCTGAGTGCCGGCCGGACGACCGCCTGAAAGGTCCATCTGCGGAGACCGGCCGTCGGCTCAGCCTGTCCCCACCCGTGGTGATCATGTCGATTTCGCAGCCTCGGAGGGCTGCAAAATCGACATGATCACCGGAGACGTCTACGCCGTGAGACCCAGCGCGTCCATGCGCTTGGTGTGGTTCTCGGTCAGCCGGGCGAAGACGAGTCCGATCGCGGCGAGGTCCATGCCCGGCCGGTCGACCCCACCGGCGATCAGCGCCGACAGCGAGTCCCGCTCCGCGGCGACCCGTTGTGCCTGCGACAACGCCTCGCCGACCAGGCGGCGGCCCCACAGCGCCAACCGCCCCCCGACCCGTGGGTCGGTCTCGATGGCGGCACGTACGCGGTCGACCGCGAAGTCGGCGTGGCCGGTGTCGGCCAGCACGTCGAGAACCAGCGACCGGGTCTCGTCGTCGAGATAGACGGCGACCTCGCGGTAGAAGTCGGTGGCTATCCCGTCCCCCACGTACGCCTTGACCAGCCCCTCGAGCCAGTCGGCTGGAGCCGTGTGGTCGTGGAAGGCCTCCAGCGGCTCTCGGAACGTCGCCATCGCCGTGTCGGCGTCGGCGCCGAGTTCGGCGAGGCGCTCCCGCAGTCGTTCGAAGTGGTGGAACTCCGCTACCGCCATGGCCGCGAGCGCCGCCTTGTCGCCCAGGGTCGGGGCCATCTCGGCGTCGGCCGCCAGCCGCTCGAAGGCGGTCAGTTCACCGAGGCCGAGCACACCCAGCAGGTCGATCACCGCGGCCCGGTACTCCGGGTCGTCCAATGCCGCCCTGGTCACGGCCGTCACCATATCGCCGCCAGCCAGCCTCGGACGGCGCCGGGCCGGGGTGGGGCTGCCGGCACGGGCGGGCTCCGCGATCCGTGGGCGGTGAAGCATGCAGGCGGCCCACCTCGGCTCTCCCCGACTTGTCGATGCCCGCCTTCCGCTGGCTGACGAGGACCCGTTCAGTTCCCGTAGTGGTCGGCGCGCAGCAGGGCCCAGACCTCGACGTCGTGGTTACGGCCGCGATGAAACCAGGCGCCGCGCGACAGCGACTCGAAGGTGTAGCCGCTCTTCTCGGCGACTCGTCTCGACGCCTGGTTGCCGGGATGGATGATCAGGCGGATCCGGTTGTGCTTCTTGCGGTCGAACAGATATCCGGTCAGGAGGCGCACTGCCTCGGTCGCGACGCCGCGGCCCATGTGCTCCGAGCTGTAGATGATGTACGACAGCTCGAGCTCGTCGAGGTAACTGACCGTCTCGAAGAACTCGATGTGTCCGAGCATCTCGTCGTTGTCGTCGACGATCAGGAGCATTCCCTCGGAGTCGCTCCAGAAGCCGCTGTCGTTGAACGCCGTCCGGAAGGCCGGCAGCGAAGCGTCGTCCTTTCCGGTGAGCACGGCGTATGGACACGGAGCCGCGCAATCGTCTCGACCGATGGCAGCCAACGATGATAGTTAGCGAAGCGTCCAGGGGCGCCGTGATCGATGGGAGGGAATCGGCGCCTGACCTGTACTGTTGACCGGGTATGCACGGCGTCCGGGCGAAACGGGCGCCCCTCGAGGACAGCCCCCGGCGTCCGCGCAGCACCGCGGCGAGGCCCTCTGCCCACGCAGAGAAGCGGCCCCGCGGAGCGACGACGAACGGCGGTCCGCGCCTCGAGACCGACGACCGAAGAGGCGAAACACCCTGACCACCTTCCGGGACCTTGGAGTCCTGCACACCATCGCCGACGCCCTCGAGCGCGTCGGCATCACCGAACCCTTCCCGATCCAGGAGATGACCCTCCCGGTCGCCCTGACGGGCAGCGACCTCATCGGGCAGGCCCGTACCGGCACCGGCAAGACCTTCGCCTTCGGCGTGCCGCTGCTCCAGCGCATCGTCGCTCCGGGCGACCGCGACTACGACCAGGCCGCCGACCCGGGCAAGCCCCAGGCGCTGGTCGTCACACCCACCCGTGAGCTCGCCGTCCAGGTGACCGCCGACCTGGTCACCGCGTCGGCGGTCCGCGCCGTAAGGATCCTCACCGTGTACGGCGGCCGCGCGTACGAACCTCAGGTCGAGACGCTGCGCACAGGGGTCGACGTCGTCGTCGGTACGCCCGGCCGGCTGCTCGACCTGGCCGGACAGGGCCACCTCGACCTGGGTCACGTCAAGGTGCTCGTGCTCGACGAGGCCGACGAGATGCTCGACCTGGGGTTCCTGCCTGACGTTGAGAAGATCGTCGGGCTGACCCCGGAGTTGCGGCAGACGATGCTGTTCTCCGCGACCATGCCGGCCGCCGTGGTGAGCCTGGCCCGCCGGTACATGCGCCACCCGCTCAACATCAGGGCGGAGTCCCCCGACGAGACGCCGACGGTTCCTGCCACGGCGCAGTTCATCTACCGCGCGCACTCGCTGGACAAGGTCGAGATCATCGCCCGCCTCCTCCAGGCCGAGGGCAGGGGCCTCACGATGATCTTCTGCAAGACCAAGCGGCAGGCACAACGGCTCGCCGACGACCTCCTGTCCCGGGGATTTGCAGCGGCCGCGGTCCACGGCGACCTGGGGCAGGGAGCCCGGGAACAGGCACTACGTGCCTTCCGTAACGGCAAGGTCGACGTCCTGGTCGCCACCGACGTGGCCGCCCGGGGGATCGACGTCGAGGGCGTCACGCACGTGGTCAATGTCGCCTGCCCGGAGGACGAGAAGACCTACCTCCACCGGATCGGCCGGACCGGTCGGGCCGGCGCATCCGGTGTGGCGGTCACGCTCGTCGACTGGGAGGACGTCGCACGCTGGAAGATGATCAACCGGATGCTCGACCTGCCCTACGACGAGCCGGCCGAGACCTACTCGTCCAGCGGGCACCTCTTCCACGATCTCGGTATCCCGCCGGGCATAACCGGTCGCCTGCCGGAGGCCGCCCGGACGCGGGCCGGCCTGGACGCGGAGGAGGTCGAGGACATCGGCGAGACCGGCCGACGCGCGCGCGGCCAAGCTGGTCGGACTCGCGCGCGGGGCGGCTCCCCGCGCGGTCGCCGCGAACGTGAGGGCAAGTCCACCGATCGTGACCGTGGCGCCGCTGGCGGACGCGGCCAGGGCCGGGCCGAGCGCGACACACACGTGGGCGACTCAGCAACTGAGCGGCGGCCTCGCCGGAGCCGAACCCGTCAGCGCACCCGCGGCGGTGTACCAGTCACGGAGCCGGCCGCCACCACGCCCGCCGGCCAACCGACGCCGGAGTCCGCGTCCACGTCGAGCGGCACCCGACGTCGCCGTCGCCGTCGCCGCACGTCGGCCACCCCCGAAGCGGGCTAGCCCCTCGCCGATGCCAGGTCTCTCCCTCCTTTGCCAGGTGTGCAGACCTGGCAACGGAGGGAGAGACCCTCTTGACGTGATCATTCCTAGCGGAGGACCACCACTGGGGTCCCGACCGGGGCGAACTCCCACAGCACCGCGGCGTCCACGACGTCCTGGCGGATGCAGCCATCGGACAGCGGCGTGCCGAGTTCGGACAGCGTCTGCACCTCCGCCCCGCTGGTCGTGTCGACGGGGATGTCGTGGAAGCCGATGTTCGACCGGGCCCCGCGGTGGAACCGGACCATGTACTCCATGTTCTCGGTGCCGTGCCAGCTCGTGGTGTGCCGGGAGGTCGAGAAGACCTCGTAGGTGCCCGGGTCGAGTTGGTCGTATCGACTCCCGGACACCATGTACGTGCGGGCAACCTCGTTCGTGGCGTCGACGAGCCACACCTGCTGGGCCCCGATCGCGTAGACCACCCGCTTACCCGCGCCGCTGTCGGCCGGCAGGGCTGCGGACGCGGGCGGCTTCACGTCCTCGGGCGCGGCGGTGGGGGTCGGTACCGGAGGCTCGACGTCGGCGGCGGGTGCACGATTGGCCGCCCACGCACGGTCGAGCGCGACCCCAGGTACCCCGTAGCGGTGCGCGGGCAGATCAGGCAGGACGCGGGCGGTGGACTCTGCGGCGCCGCCGGGTGGCGGAAGGGTGTCGACCGCGCTGAGCAACGCAAAGGCGACCACGGCTGCACCCGCGACCAGGGCCAGCCGTCGGACACGCAGCCGGCGGCGCTCGACCAGGCGTACGTCGCGGCGGGAAGCACCGCTCGGCCCTGGCATTCGACCGCCCTTTCGTCCCTGCCGACACCGTAGCCCCCTACGTAACAGGCCCGAGCCTACGCACCGCGGACCACTGTTCCGAGTGCCGCTGGTGTTGCGCGTGGGCCGCACGCGTCGATGACCGTCACTTGGGTACCGTGACGCCGTGAGCACACCACCCTTCCTGTCCATACCGGAAGGGGTCCGTGCTGTGCGGATACGTACGCAAAGGACCGAAATTGCCGCCCTCGAGGCCGGGTCCCCGGCCGACTCCACGGTGGTGCTCGTGCCTGGCTGGACGGGCAGCAAAGAGGACTTCGTCGCCATGCTCGCCCCACTCGCGGCGGCCGGCCGGCACGCCGTGGCGATCGACCAGCGGGGCCAGCACGAGAGCCCTGGAACCGACCGGGAAGGCGACTACCGCCTGTCGGCGTTGGCCGCCGACCTGCTCGCCATCGCCGGCGAGGTGGGCGACGGGCCCGTACACCTGGTCGGGCACTCGTTCGGCGGGCTGGTGGCCAGGGCCGCCACCATCGTCGATCCGCACGCGGTCGCGTCGCTCACGCTGCTCTGTTCCGGGCCGGGACCCCAGCCGGCTGAACGACACGACTTGCTGCGCGCGATGGCCGACGCCATTCCGGCCATCGGCCTGCCGGCCACCTGGCAGGCCAAGCGAGCCTACGAACGGTCGCAGGGCGCGCCCGAGCCGCCGCCGGAGATCGAAAGGTTCATGGAGCTCCGGTTCCTGAACAACCACCCGATCTCCTTGCGCGAGATGACTCTCCATCTCACCCGCGCACCCGACGACCTCGATGCTCTGGCGGCCACCGGTGTCCCGGTGCTCGTCGGCTTCGGCGCTGCCGACGACGGCTGGCCAAGGGCTGAGCAGCGCGCCATGGCCGACCGGCTCCGCGCCCCGCTCACCGTCGTCGACGGGGCCGGCCACTCCCCCGCGGCCGAGCGGCCGGAACAGACCGCGGCGGCGCTCGTCGAGTTCTGGGCCGCGATCGAGCGCCGTGCGCCCGACGGCGAGGGCCGGACCGATCCGGCGTCGGTGCCGTGATGACCCGTCGAGGCGTTGGTCGCCGTAGCCCGATGGACATGCGGGTGCCGCTGTCCACCGATCCCGGCGAGGTTCCCCGCGTGCGCCGACTGGTTGGCGGGACCCTCCACTCCTGGGGGTTGACCGGGGCACAGGACGTGACGCTGCTGCTGGTCAGCGAACTCGTCACCAATGCGCTCCACCATGGTCTGCCGCCACTCGAGCTGCGGCTCAGCGCCGATGACGGCTGCGTTCGGGTCGAGGTCTTCGACGCGGCCGGCGATCACGAGCCGGCGCTCGAGTTCCCACCTCTGGACGCCGTACATGGCCGGGGCATCGAGATCGTGGCAGCCCTGGCCAGCCGGTGGGGTAGCGCGCCCGCGCCCATGGGCAAGGTCGTCTGGTTCGAGGTCGATCCCGCGCGCCATTGATCACAGGGGCGACGTACGCGTCAGTCGGATGCCAGGCCGGCCCATGATGCACGCTCGGCCGAGTGGGCCTGGCCCTGCGGGCAGAGGCGGCGGAAGTCGCACCATCCGCACAGGGTGGAGGGTCGCGGCGGGAAGACGTCGTCGCCGGTTCGCCCCGCGCGGAAGGCGGCGTCTGCCGCGGCGCACTCGGTGGCGAGGTCGTCAGCCCGTCCCAGGTGACGTTCGACGGTGCTGTCGTCGTGTTCCCAGACGTGCACCTCGCCGGAGGGCAGGTGATGTAGCTCGACCCGGCGGCAGGTCGCCCGCATGGTACGGGCCGTCGCCGCGGCGTAGACCGCGAGCGCCAGCGACGACCGGGCGTCGTCGGTCGAGAGCAGGTGCCGGCCGGTCTTGTAGTCGACGACGACGAGCTCGTCGCCACGCTCGTCGATCCTGTCGACCCGACCCGAGAGCGCCATGCCTCCGTAGATCATCGCCACCGTTCGCTCGATGCCGCGCGGCTCGACGTCCGGGTCGAGGCGGGCCACGTAACGCTCCACCATCGACCGCGACCGGGTGGCCCACTCCGCGGCCTGGGCGCTGTCGCGGAACCCCTCGGACCGCCAGGCCCGTTCGACCAGCGCGCCGGCCATCCCGACGGTCCGACGCGCCGGAGGCAGCCGCCACCACTCGGCCAGCGCCAGGTGGATCGCGGCGCCGAGCGTGTTGTGTGCCCAGGGTGGGCCCTTGGGTGGTGCCGGCCGGTCGAGGTAGGCGAAGCGGTAGCGCCGCGGGCAGTCCAGCCAGGTGGTCAGTCGCGTCGGCGTCGCGCGATAGAGGCGCGGCGGCATGCCCGCCAGTGGCACCTGTTCCGTCATCCGCCCTCCACGAACGCGCGGACGGCCGCCGCGACGAGTTGCACTGCGATCGCCGCGAGCAGGAGGCCGGCGATCCTGGACAGCAGCAGGATGCCCGACGCCCGAAGCAGGCGCAGGATGACGAAGGCCGCACCGAACAGTCTCGCGTTCACGCGACGCCGAGCCGGGGAGGCTGGCGGCCGGCAGCGGCCGCGGCGCGGCGGGCGCGGTCGAGCAAACGCTCGTACTCTGCCCGCCCGGTTGTGTTGACCCCGAGGGCATGGCCGGTCTTGCCGGTGCCGTGGTAGTCGCTCGACCCGGTGACCACGAGGTCGAGTGCCGCCGCGACCTCGTGCAGGGCGACCCGCTCGGATCGGTCGTGGTCCTCGTGGTCGACCTCGACACCGGCCAGCCCGAGTCCCGCCAGCCAGCGGATGGTGTCGGCGTCGAGCACGCCCCGCGAGCCTCGACCCCACGGATGGGCCAGCACGGCCACGCCGCCGGCGTCCCGGATCAGCCGGATGGCGCGGTCGGTCGGTGGCGCGTACTTGGGGACGTAGGCCGGCCCGCCCTCCCACAACCAGGTGGCGAACGCCTCGGACCGGTCGGCCACGTAGCCCCTGGCCACCATGGCATCCGCCACGTGCGGGCGGCCCAGCGTCGAGGCTCGGCCGGCAACGGCGAGGACGTCGTCCACGGTGAGCGGTAGGCCTGCCTCGGTCAGCAGGGCGGTCATCTCCGACAGACGCGTGGCGCGGCTGCCGCGGACCCGGGCCAGCTCGTCGGCCAACGGTGCGAATCCGGGGTCGGGCAGGTAGGCGAGGACGTGCACGCCGGCGCCGCGAAGCCGGGTCGACATCTCGACGCCTGGCACCACCACGACACCGGCCTCTGCTGCAGCACCGGTCGCGCTCGGCCAGCCGTCAACGGTGTCGTGGTCGGTCAGAGCCACGACGTCCAGCCCGGCGGCTGCCGCGTGGCGAACCAGTTCGGCCGGGAGGTCGGTGCCGTCGGAGACGCTGCTGTGGGTATGGAGGTCGATGTGCATCAGCGCGGTGACTCATGGGTGAGCCATGGGGGCGGCGTGCCGTAGGGCAGCAGGTCGGCCTCGTGTCCCAGGTCGCGCAGGTCGGCGACCGGAAGGTCCTCGAGCAGCAGGACCCCCGCGCTCTGCGGACGGAGCACCGCCCACAGCCACCGGCCCCGCCACTGCCCGACGTAGACGGCGCGGTCGCCGGGACAGTCGACCCACCACAGTGGAACAGGACGGCCCTCGATCTCGAGCTTGGCGTGCGGCTCCTGCTGGACCGCTCCGCCAGGGTCGGCACCCTCGACACCGGCGAACCGGGCACCGAGCCCCACGCCGGGCTCCTCGGCGACGAACATCAGGTCCGCGGGCCCGCCCATCGGGTTGGGGCCGCTGATGACGACGCCGGTGGCCCGCACCCCCGACACGTCGTCACCCGCGTGCAAGATCGCCCCCACGACCCAGCCCCGGGGCATCGGCCAGGACAGCCACAACGGAACGGCCGAGCGCTCGCCGAGCTGGCGGGCCAGCCGGGAGCTCGGCACGGTGACCGGCTGCATGGGATACACGTCGCCGTGCGTCTTGCAGCTCCACCGGCTCGACCACACGCCCGGCGGGCGGACCTCGCCGCCGCACCGGGGACACGTGGGCTCACCCTTCACGCGGACGACGGTCCCGCGAAGATCGCCGGCCCGTCAACCATGACCCGCCGCCCTGTGGACCGGCACCGGGTCGGACCCGGCCGGCAGCCGGACGAGGGCCCGGACCCCCGGGCCGTTGTCCTCGAGCCGAATCTCGCCACCGTGGGCCCGGACGAGCTCACGCGCGATGGGCAGGCCCAGGCCGGTACCGCCGGCATCGCGGCTGCGCGCCTCGTCCAACCGCGTGAACCGCTCGAAGACGCTCTCCCGGGCTGCCGTGGGGATGCCGGGGCCGTCGTCCGTGACCGTCAGCGTGACGCCGTCACCCGGAGTGCCGTGGAGGTCGACGGTGACCTCCGCACGCGCGTGCCGCGCCGCGTTGTCGACAAGGTTGGCCACCACCCTGGTCAGGGCGTCGACGTCTCCTGACACGACGGCGTGGTCGTCGCCGGTCCGTCGCACCGACGCGTCGGTCACCGTGCGGGCCAATGCCCCGTCGACGACGTCCACGAGGTCGACCTGCACTCGTGCCGGGCGCGGCGTTCCGTCCTCGACCCGCGCGAGCACCAGCAGGTCGTCGACCAGGCGTGAGAGCCGGTGGACATCGGTCAGCGCATCCGCCGCAGCCTGCTGCCAGTCCGCGTCGTGCGGATGGGCGAGCGCGACCTCCAGCTGGGTGCGGATCGCGGTCAGCGGGCTGCGCAGCTCGTGGGCGGCGTCGGCGACGAACGACCGCTGCCGTGAGCTCGACCGCTCCAGCCGGTCGAGCATCTCGTTGAGGGTCACGGCCAGCCGCCGTACCTCGTCGTGAGCCTCGGGGACGGGCAGCCGGCCGGCGGTCTGGGCGGAGGTGATCTCGTCGGCGCCGCGGCGCAGCGCGCCGACCGGGCGCAGCGCGGAGCCGACCAGCAGCCAGCACACCACGGCGAAGCCCGCGACCAGAACCGGCGCACCGACGAGCACGGCCGTCCGGACCACCTGGAGACTGCCCTCGACCTCGGACAGGGACATCGCGACCAGGACGGTCTGCGGATCGTCACCGCCGGCGGGCTCACCGACGACCCGGAGCTGACCGGACAGGCCGAGGCGAGCACCGTCGACGGTGCGGACCTCTCCCTCGCGGACGGCCGCGACGTCGTCGGGCAGCAGGATCGGGACGAGCCGGTCGCCTCCCGGCGACGCGGCACGCACGCGGTCCTCGGCGTCCACCACCTGCACGAGCGGTGTTCCCGCGGCTACCGGGATCGGGTCCGGCACCTGACCGCTGTCCACCAGGACGGCGACGTCGCCGG
>JBOGDU010000053.1:0-4493 GCA_050743145.1 Jiangellaceae bacterium
CGAAGCCTGCCTCGTTCTTCCACGCCCAGAACCCGATGCTGATGTGAAGACCGGAGCGGTGATAGGCGAGTCCCTCCTCGGTTCGTTCAGGCCCCAGAAACTCCCACTCATCGACGAGGAACGCGAAAGCGGACGGCCCTTCCCGCCAGATCGTCTCCTTGGGTGCCTCACGTCGACCCATGGCTCCAGAATGCCGTCCGATCCCGGGCGAGGCTATGTTGGTGAGGCTGTCGTCGAGTCGTTCGCGGCATTGGCATCGTTCGCCGGGCCGCCCAACCAGACGGTGCCGAGCGGGGGCAGCCGGAGTCTGACCGATACCGGTCGTCCGTGCCAGGCGACATTCTCGGTCTCGACACCCCCGAGGTTGCCGACCCCCGACCCGGAGTAGACGAGAGCGTCGGTGTTGACCACCTCGGCCCAGCCGCCCGCGGCCGGCAGGCCGAGGCGGTAGTCCTCGTGCGGGACCGCGGAGAAGTTGGCGACGCAGGCGAGCACCGACCCGTCGGTTCCCCAGCGCAGGAAGGAGAAGACGTTCCCGGCGGCGTCGTTGGCGTCGATCCACTCGAAGCCGGCCGGCTCGGAGTCCTGCGACCACAGTGCCGGGCTGTCCCGGTAGGTCCGGTTGAGGTCACCGACCAGACGCTGGACGCCGGCGTGGTCGGCGTGCTCGAGCAACCACCAGTCCAGCTCGCGCGACTCCGCCCATTCCGACTCCTGGCCCAGCTCGATGCCCATGAAGATCAGTTGCTTGCCCGGGTGCGCCCACATGAGCGCGAGGAAGGCGCGCACGGTGGCCAGCTGTCGCCAGCGGTCACCGGGAATCTTGCGCAGCAGCGACCCCTTGCCGTGCACGACCTCGTCGTGCGAAAGCGGCAACAGGAAGTTCTCGCTATACGCGTACATCAACGAGAACGTCATCTGGTGGTGGTGGTACTGCCGGTGCACCGGATCGTGGGCGAGGTAGCCCAGCGAGTCATGCATCCAGCCCATGTTCCACTTGAGCCCGAAGCCGAGTCCGCCAAGGTGGGTCGGCTTGGTGACCGCCGGCCACGCGGTCGACTCCTCGGCGATCGTCACGATCCCCGGCACCCGTTTGTAGGCCGTCGCGTTGACCTCCTGGAGCAGCGAGATCGCCTCGAGGTTCTCGCGCCCGCCGTAGACGTTGGGCAGCCACTGGCCGTCGGGGCGGGAGTAGTCGAGGTAGAGCATCGAGGCGACCGCGTCGACCCGCAGGCCGTCGACGTGGAACTCCTCGAGCCAGTACAGCGCGTTGGCCACCAAGAAGTTGCGGACCTCCGGGCGGCCGTAGTCGAACACGTACGTCCCCCAGTCCGGCTGTTCGCCCCGGCGGGGATCGGGGTGCTCGTAGAGCGGCGCGCCGTCGAAGCGGGCCAGCGCCCAGTCGTCCTTCGGGAAGTGACCCGGCACCCAGTCGACGATCACGCCGATCCCGGCCTGGTGGAGGCGGTCGACGAGGTACCGGAAGTCGTCGGGGGAGCCGAAGCGCGCCGTCGGCGCGAAGTACGACGTGACCTGGTAGCCCCACGAGCCCCCGTAGGGGTGCTCGGCGACGGGCAGGAGCTCCACGTGGGTGAAGCCGGTCTCGCTGACGTACGCGGTGAGCTCGTCGGCGAGATCGCGGTAGGACCGGCCGCGCCGCCACGATCCGAGGTGCACCTCGTACACCGACATCGGCCGGTCGTGCGCCGTGTCGACCGCCGCCCGAGTCGCCAACCACGCAGCGTCATCCCACCCGTACTGCGACGTGAACACCACCGACGCCGTGGCCGGCGGCGTCTCGGACCGGAACGCCAGTGGGTCCGCGCGCAGCCGCCACGAGCCGTCCGCACCGTGGATCTCGTACTTGTAGTGGGTCCCGTCTCCCACGCCAGGGACGAACAGGTCCCAGATCCCACTGCTCCCGACCGGGCGCAGCAGGTGACCTCCACCGTTCCAGCCGTTGAAGTCGCCAACGACCCGCACCTCGCGTGCGTGCGGTGCCCACACGGCGAACGAGGTGCCGCTGGTCTTCTCCTCGGAGCGCACGTGGGCTCCGAGGACGTCCCAAAGCCGCTCGTGGCGGCCCTCACCGATGAGATGAAGGTCAACTTCGCCGATGAACGACGGCACCGCTGTCATTCCGCCGACCCTAACGGGAGCCGACATGCGGCGAGAACGCATGTACGTCCTGCGGAAGCAGACGGACCGTGCTCCGGACCTGGCAGTCATCGGGACACAGATTCGTGGGCCCCGGGAGACCCGGGGCCCACGAACTCAGGTGCGATCTACCTCCTCATCGGATCACGGGTCGATGACAACCACGCAGGTGTACGTGCCCGGCGGGAGGTTGAGACGGCTCAGCGATCCGTCGCCGTTCGGGCCCGTGCTGGCGGTGACGCCGTCACAGTCGATCGTCGACGCTGTGCCGCCGTCGACCTGCGAGTTGACGGACACCGTGAGATCGGTCAACGGCGTGTTGCTGAAGCTGACCGTCGCCTCGTTGCCGTCGCCACAGGTGGAGTTGACGCTGACCGTGACCTCCTTGACCGCGTCGTCGCTGACATAGCCGGCCGGGACGGTCTCGGTCACCACGTAGTCGGCGAACGCCAGACCATCGAGGCAGGCCACCCCGTTAGCGTCGGTGGTCACCGTCGTACCGGCGGCTGGCAGGCCACCACCGGTGATCACGAAATCGACGCCTGCATGCGGGTGGTCACCAGGACCGGCTGCCGCATGCTTGCGATCCTTCGTGATCTCGATCGCACCCAGATTGAGCCTGTTCGTGTAGGTGCAGTCGAGTTCGTCGGCGTCGGAGTCGATATCAAACGTCACCGTTGTTCCGACGATCGAAGGTGTGACTCCAGTACTCGCGCTGCAGTCGAGGCTGACGAACTCCCAGTTCGCCGGGATCACGTCCTCGGTGACGGTGTATCCGGTGCCGAACAGAACCGTGTTGTTGTAGTCCTGGACACCGTCGTCAGCCAGCTGGAACGTGTTGGCCGTTACGGGGTCGGTGTCGAACGACTTGGTGTAGCCGAACAGGGTGGTGTTCGGGTCTTCATCCGGGATGGTCTGCTTGCGGATGATCACGTTGCCGCAGTTCTGCAGGTCGATGTCGATCGGGCGGATGAAGTCCTTCAGCTGCGAGGTGAAGGCGTCGGACGACCGGCTCTTCAGCATCGCGCTGCCGAACGACACGCACTCGTCGGGGTTGAAGATCAACCGCAGGTCGATCTGCGCCTCGCCGAAGGTGCGGGCCTGCTTCTCGCCCAACCCGTCGGACTCGGCGTCCGGAATGACCGAACTGTTGATCGTGCCGACGGCGCACGGACCGCCGCCGCACTGGGTACCGTCATCGAGATCCACCACCGGCCCCCATGCCGAACCGGTCCAGAAGCGACCACTGATCTCCGCTTGCGCACCGCCCTGGTCGATCGCGTACTCGATCAGAAGGTCGTCGACGGTGCGAACCCTGTTCGGGCCGACGCTGCAGGCGGTGTCGGACTGGTTGAACTCGAAGTCCATCAGCGTCGTGCCGCTCGGGTCACTGACCCGGCTCCAGGCCAGGTTGAGGAACCCCGGGTGTCCTGCCGTGCCGGCCTCCTCGTAGACATGGAAGGTGAGGAGGTCGCTCTTGTTGTTCGGGATACTGCCGGTCGTCTCATCCGGACACTCGGTGTCTTCCTTGACGCCGCCCTTGTACGAGTCGTCGTTCTGCCCGGTCGCGGCGTCAGTGGCGCGCAGCTCAGGCCCGTTCGGATGAGCCAGCACGCCCCAGTCCACCGCGGGCGGGGCGTCGTCGAGCTTGAGATTGGCGTCGACGTCGATCTCGAAGTTGCTTCCAGCCAGCGTGGCGAGCGGGTGACTGGCCATCGCCGGTGCGGCCACCATCGCGGCGGCCACAAGACAGACAACGCCGACGAGGCCCAACGACCTCGTACGACGACTCGTCTGACGCGATGTCGCCTTTCTGGCGAGTGCGAATCTTTTCATTCCCTGACCTCTCGTTGCTCGGGATCCGATCCGGACGGTGTTGTCACGGGTCGGTCACTCAGCCCTCAGAGGGGCGGACGCCGGCGGCGGCCACCGCAGTAGCCGCGAGACCGGCGAACACCACGTCGCAAGAACTTGCGGGAACAGCAGGCATGCAACCGCCTGTCCCCGAAGACACCCCGAAGGGCGTCGTGTACAACTCAGCGCGTGTGCCGGCAGGATCTAGCTGCTGGTGCAGCTCACGTCGCCACCCGGCACGGACCCGTCCGAGGAGGCCGGATCGATCGTGCAGGTCACCGTCAGCACCACCGTCCCGGGTGGCTGCTCGACCGTGATCGTGGCGCTGGTGAACGCGAGATCCTCGATCAGCTCAGTCCAGTTGGGGTTGGGGCAGTCCGGCGCTCCCGGAATCACCGGATCCGGGGCGGTCGTCGTGACCGAGAAGGGCGTGTTGCCGTTCTTGATCTCCTCCTCGGGGATGGCCTGGCTGCCGGTGACCG
>JBOGDU010000054.1:0-9918 GCA_050743145.1 Jiangellaceae bacterium
AGTAGGTCAGGTCCGCCTCGGGCGCGAAGAGGACGGTGCCCACCATGGTCAGCAGGGCGACGATGACGATGCTCGCCAGCAACCAGAACCCCGAGCGGGTGTTGAACATCTTGCGCAGCTCGACGCGGACGACCCGGCCCAGGGGTACCGGCGCGAAGCGAGACGTGTGCTGCTCACGGACGGTGGGGATTGCGCTGACGGTCATGCTGCTGTCCTCTCTGTGTGGTTGTCGCGCTGGGTGTCTGCGGTGAGCTCGAGGAACATGTCCTCCAGGCCACCTTCGGCCGGGCGCAGCTCGGTGAGCGCCACGCCGGCCGCGAGGGCCAGCTCGCCGACCCGGGCAGGGTCCGCGTCGGTGGCGAGGGCGCCGTCGTCGGACACCGTGGCGTCCAGTCCCGACGCGTGCAGCGCTCGGAGGAGCGCCGACCGGTCGACGGCGCGGGCGATGCTGCCCACGCCCCGCAGCAGGTTCGCCTTGGACCCCTGGCAGACGACCTTCCCCCGACCGATCATCACGATGTCGTCGGCGATGATCTCGACTTCGCGAAGCAGATGCGAGGACAACAGCACCGTCCCGCCGCGGTTCGCGAAGTCACGGAGCAGGTCCCGAATCCAGCGGATGCCCGCCGGGTCCAGGCCATTGGCGGGCTCGTCGAGGACCAGTACGCCGGGGTTGCCGATCAATGCGGTGGCGATCCCGAGCCGCTGGCGCATGCCGAGCGAGTAATTGCCGACCCGCCGGTCCGCCTCGGCCTCGGTGAGGCTGACCAGCTCCAGCATCTCGTCGACACGCCGGGCAGGCACCCCCATTGTTCGCTGGGCGATGGTGAGGATCTCCCGTCCGGTGCGGCCGGCGTGCTGGGCGGAGGCGTCCAGCATCACGCCGACCTCGAGCCCCGGGTTAGGCAGGTCCGCGAACCGGCGGCCGGATATGGTCGCCGTACCCGAAGTTGGCGCGGTCAGACCGACCAGCATCCGCATCGAGGTGGACTTGCCGGCGCCGTTGGGACCGAGGAAGCCGGTGACCCGGCCCGGCTCGGCGACGAAGCTGACGTGGTCAACGGCGACGGTGGAGTGGTACTTCTTGGTCAGGGATTCGATGGCGATCATGTGGTCGCTCCTCTCGGGCGCTATGGCGTTTCCTCGACGGTAGGTACGCAGGGGCCGAGCGCGCGTCGTCGCGAGGTCGTGACCCTGGTGCGACCGACCGACGACGGGTCGTCCTCCGCCGGTAGGAGAGTGAGCCGGGTCAGGACTAGTCGAAGAGCCCGGGCTTGTAGGCGAGGATGATCGCCTGGACCCCGGTCGCGGAGGTCCAGCTTCTGCAGCAGCCGGGTGACGTGGGTTTCACCGTGGTGTCGCTGATGAACAGCTCCCCCCCGATCTCCGCGTTGGACAGCCCGCGGGTGATCGGCTCGAAGACCTCGAGCTCCGGCTGTAGATCGACTCGGCGAGGACCATCTCCCCACTGTCCGAGGCTGCCCGAGAAGCGGAACGGCAGACTGCGGGTCGACACCTGCCTATTGCCCGCAGGGCCGCCGCTCAGCGAGCCGGGCGCTCATTGCTTGGCGTTGCGTCAGTTGTCGAAAAGCCCGGTCTGGTACGCGAGGACGACTGCCTGGACGCGGTCGCGGAGGTCGAGCTTTTGGAGGATATGGGTGATGTGGGTCTTGACGGTGGTGTCGCTGATGTAGAGCTCTCGTCCGATCTCGGCGTTGGAGAGGCCTCGTGCGATCAACCGAAAAACGTCGCGCTCGCGCTCGGTGAGATCGTCGAGCTGTCTGGGCGGCGCCGGATGGGGCATGCGGGTGAACTGTTTGATCACGCGTTTGGTGATGGCAGGTGAGAGCAGCGCATCTCCGCCGGCAACAATGCGGACCGCGGCGATGAGCTGTTCGGGTGGGTCGTCCTTGAGCACGAAGCCGCTGGCACCGGCGCGGAGCGCCTCGTAGACGTATTCGTCGAGGTCGAACGTGGTCAGGATCAGAATCCGGGCCGTGTCATCGGCGGCGAGGATCCGCCGGGTCGCCTCCAGCCCGTCGAGCTGGGGCATGCGGATGTCCATCAGCACGACCGTGGGTCGGAAGCGGGCGGCCTTGTCGACCGCCTCGAGGCCGTTGCTGGCCTCGGCGACGACTTCGATGTCCGGTTCCTCGGCGAGCAGCATGCGGAACCCGGCGCGGACCATCGACTGGTCGTCGGCGACGAGGACCCGGACGCTCACGACTGGTGGCCGTCGATAGGGAGTCGGGCGCGCAGCCCGAAGCCGCCCTGCGGTGCAGGACCGGCGGTCATCTCACCGCCGTAGATCTTCACGCGTTCCCGGATACCGACCAGGCCGCGGCCAAGACCGTCGCTCCTCGTGGCTCCCGCGCCGTTGTCGACGACATCGACCTGAAGCTCGCCGGGTCGATAGCGGACAGTCACCTCGGCGTGGCTTGCGCCGGCGTGTTTGAGGACGTTCGTCAGGCCCTCTTGCACGATCCGATACGCCGAGACGTCGATGGCGCGCGGGAGCGGCAGCGGGTCACCGTCGACGTGCAGCCGCACCGGAAGCCCGGCACGGCCGACGTCTTCCACCAACGAGTCAAGGCGATCCAGGCCCGGCTGGGGCGCGAGTTCGAGGTCATCGCCGTCGCGGCGGAGAGCCCCGAGCAGGCGGCGCATCTCGGCCAGCGCGACACGGCCTGCCTGCTCCACACGCCTCAGGGCATCCCTGTCCTCCTCCATGGTTTGCGGCAGCCTGTGCCGGACAGCTCCGACCTGAAGCACCATCACGCTCACGGCGTGGGCGACGATGTCATGCAGCTCACGCGTGATCCGCGCGCGCTCCTCAGCGACTGCGATGCGGGCCGCCGTGTCGCGCTCGCGCTCGGCGTATGCGGCGCGTTCTTCCGCCGCCTCGGTCTGCACCACCCGCTCACGCAGTGCGAAACCGGCAAGCCAGGCGATCGCGAACAGTACAGGGGTGAATATGAAGTTGCCAGGCGCGTGGGTCGGGTCGTTGTAGACAATGATCGCCGCGCCGCCCAGCACGATGGCCAACCCGACACGCGCCTGAACGATGTCAGGCAAGTTGCCCAGCAGAAACGCCGCGAGCATTCCGGCAACGAAGACACTAGGCCCGCCGAGCAGCCGCCCGTCGAGGAATGAGAGCCCGGCGGCGAGCAGCCAGACCGCAACGGGTGCGGCGAACGGGAACTGACGGCGCGCGAGGAGCGGCAGCACGACAAGTGCGACCGCCAACGCCGCGAACCATGACGCCGCCGCCGCGTCTCCAACGACAACCTCGAAAGCGCCCCCGACTGCCGCAAGCACGATCAGCACGTCGAACCCGTACCTGCGCGCGAGGAAACTGACGCGGCTCACGCATTCAACGTACGTGAGGGCCTCACGCGCCGCGTCCTACCCGAGTAGGAGCCGAAAATCGTCGGCAGGTCCGAGGCCGAATCCGGCCTTCTGACGACGCGTCCGCTATTGGCGCGCCCCTACCGTCGCGGCAACGACATGACCCGGAAGGACGAATCATGCAAGCCTCGACGACCCGCAGTTTCACCGCCATAGCGCCACGCCCAGTTCCTACAGCGGGTGTGGGCATGAACGGGTTGGTTGGACAGGTGCGGCAGGCCGTCCGCCCGGTCGGAACGGCGCAGGCGGTGGCGCTGCGCGATGTTCGTAAGGTGTACGGCACGGGGTCGGCGACCGTGACCGCACTCGACGGTGTCACGCTCGACTTCGGCCAGGGCATGTTCACCGCGGTGATGGGCCCGTCCGGCTCGGGCAAGTCGACCCTGCTGCAATGTGCGGCCGGGCTCGACCGACCATCCTCCGGCGAGATCATCCTCGGCGGGACCCCGCTTACCGGTCTCAGCGAGACCAAGCTCACCAAGCTGCGGCGGGACCGGATCGGCTTCGTCTTCCAGTCGTTCAACCTGCTGCCGTCGTTGACGGCGGAGCTGAACGTGGCGCTGCCGCTGCGCCTCGCCGGGCGGCGGCCGTCCCGCAAGGATGTGCGTGCGGTGCTGAACGCGGTCGGGTTGGCGGACCGCGCCCGGCACCGGCCCGCGGAGTTGTCCGGCGGCCAGCAGCAACGGGTCGCCATCGCCCGCGCCCTGGTCACCCGCCCGGCCGTGCTCTTCGCCGACGAGCCGACCGGCGCGCTCGACTCGGCGACCGGGCGCGAGGTCCTGACCATGCTGCGCCGGATGGTCGACGGCGCCGGCCAGACGATCATCATGGTGACCCACGACCCGTACGTCACCTCGTACGCCGACCGGGTCGTGTTCCTCGCCGACGGCCGGGTGGCCGGTGAACTGTACGACCCGACGCCGCAGGCGGTCGCCGAACGGTTGACCCAACTGGAAACCGGCGGGGGTGTGTCGTGATCGCCGTGGCATGGCACACAATCCGCGCCCGCATGTCAGGCCTGCTCGGTACGTTCATCGCCCTGGCACTCGGCGTCGCCCTGCTCACGATGATGGCGCTGACCATCGTCAGTACGATCGGCGCGGGTGGCGGCGACCCGCGGTGGTACACCACACCGGATGTCGTGGTGGTGGGCGCCAACGAGGTCAGCATCGTCACCGGCAGCGGCGAGGACCGGGAGGTCGCGTCGGTCCGCACCCCCGGCAACCGGCCGCTCCCGACGGACCTGATCGCACAGTTGTCCAATGTGGACGCCGTTGTGGAGGTGGACTACGCGGGGTACGCGGTGACCGACGCCGCGCCCGGCGACACCTTCCACCCCTGGTCGGCCGCGGGATTGCACGAGTACGCATGGGTCGCGGGTGGTGCACCGACCGCCGCCACGGACATCGTGCTCAGCGCGCCTACCGCGCATCGCCCCGGCGACCGGATCACCGTGCTGACCGCACGGGGAGCCGTGCCGTTCACGGTGAGCGGCGTGCTGCGCAGCGACGCACCGGCCGCCCTGTACACCGTCGACCGGGTCGCCGCCGACCTCGCCGGCGGGCGGGTCGCCGCGATCACATTGACGGCGAAGGCCGGCAGTTCGGCCGCCGCCCTGGCCGAACGGGTACGGGCCGTCGTGCCCGACGACACCGTCCGGATCCTCACCGGCGACGGCCGTCGCGGCGCCGAGCCGTACGCGGACAGCGAACAGCTCATCGTGACGATCGCGCTGCTTTCGGCGAGTTGCGGCATGGCCGGGTTCGTGTCCATCTTCGTGGTGGCCGGCACCTTCGCGTACGCGGTCGCGGCCCGGCGTCGCGAGTTCGGGCTACTTCGGGCCGCTGGAGCCACGCCGCGCCAGGTCCGGCGGTTGGTGCTCGGCGAGTCGCTTGTGGTTGGTGTGCTCGCGGCTGCCGCCGGTTCGGCGTTGGGTACGGCCCTCGCTCCCCGGTTCGCCCGCTGGCTGGTCGACACCGGCTTCGCGCCGGCGAACTTCACGGCAGAGATCATCTTCTGGCCCGTCGCCGCGGCGTTCGGTGCCGGGTTGCTCGTCGCGCTGACCGGCGCGTGGCTGGCCGCCCGGCGGGCCGGCAAGGTCCGCCCGGTCGAGGCGCTCCGGGAGGCGGCGGTGGACCGGCGGACGATGACACTCGCCCGTTGGGTGGTCGGGCTCGCCGCGATCGCCGGCGTGGTGCCGATGCTGGCGGTGTTCCCCAGCGTCGAGTCGGACTCAACCGTCGCGCTTGCCATCAACGCCGCGATGCTGCTCATCATCGCCTTCGCCATGTTCGCGCCGCTGCTCATCCCGCCGCTCGTGTCGTTGCTGACCGCGCCGGTCGCCGCGTTCCTGGGCCCGGCCGGCGTACTGGCCATGCACAGCGCGCGGACCGCGGTCCGCCGAACCGCCGCGACCGCGGCACCGATCCTCGTCACGGTCGGCATCGCCGGCGCCACCCTGGCCGCCTTCGAGACCCTCGCCAGCGCCTCCGACAGCGCGGCACGCACGCGCATCGCGGCCGACGCGGCGGTGATCCCCGGCGCCGCGGCAGGGATCGCGGATCCGGTCGTGACCGCGTTGCGGGCGGTCCCCGGCGTCACCGCCGCCGTGCCCGTCACCGACACACCGGCGTACGTCCGTGAGGCCGGCGAGCCGGAGTACTGGACTGCGCGGTACGCCAACGGAGCGGACTTCGCCGACGTGCTCGACCTACCCGTGGTCGCCGGCGACCTCGCCGACCTCACCGGCACCGACACCGTCGTCGTGCCGCGCGGGCGGTGGCAACTTGGCGACACGGCGGAGTTGTGGCTCGGCGACTCGACTCCGGTCCGGCTCCGTGTGGTCGCCGTGTTCGCCAACCAGCTCGACCTCAACCAGACGGTCCTGCTGCCATGGGCGCTGCGCGACCGCCACGCGCATCCGCTTGCCAACACCGTGTACCTGCGGGTCGCGCCGGGGACCTCCACCGGCGAGGTGGCGGCGGTGGCGGCGGGCGGCGGCGGTACCCTCATCCGCACCGCCGACTACCTGTCGGCCGCGTCCACCGAACGGGATCGGATCAACCGGTTCGGGGCCATCGCGGTGATCGGCGTGGCGTTGCTCTACACCGGAATCGCCATCGCCAACACCCTCGTGATGGCGACCCGCGACCGGGCCCGCGAGCTGGCCATCCTGCGGCTCAGCGGCACCACCCCCGGCCAGGCGCTGCGCATGATCGGGATCGAAGCCGTCCTGGTGACCGGGGTCGGCGCGCTGCTCGCGGCCGCGGTCACCGCGATCACGGTCGTCGCGACCCGCTATGGGCTCACCGGGTTGGCACCGTCGGTGCAACTGGCCGTGCCGTGGCGGCTACTCGGCGCCATCATCCTGTGCTGCCTGGTGACCGCGGTACTGGCCAGCGTGATCCCGGCCGCGTTCCTGCTGCGCCGCCGGCCCGCCGAACTTGCCGGGATCCGGGAATGAACGAGGGCAGTACGTTGCCGGCACCCCTGTCCGGTCAGCGCCGGAGTCGGAGGGGCCCCGGAGGATTTGCATGCCGATGCGGTGGGAGTGTTTCGGGCTGACGGTGGCAATGCCGCTTGGCGGGCTGGAGTACCCATTGAGGCCCCGCCTCGAACCGCCGTGTCAGGTCGTTCGAATCTGTCCGCCAGGCAGGCAACCGGGTCAGCGTTCCTCGTGCAGCAGTTGGGGCGCACAACCACCTACGCGTGGCGGGGAAGTTCGAGCCGTACCGGCGATCTCGACCGGTCAACCCCAGCCGGCGCAATGCCCGGCCGATCGCGGCCACGCACGGCACCGGATCGAACCCCTCCCGGCCCAGCCGGTAGGCCAGCCGCGCCGCCCCCCACCCCGGATGCACGCACAGTCAAAGGCGTGCCCCCGGTGGGGGTCGAACCCACACTGAGCGGGTTTTAAGTCCGCTGCCTCTGCCGGTTGGGCTACGGGGGCCGGCGCCGCCAGGGTACGGCCGGCTCTCGCGTCATCGGTAGGTGCGACGCGGGAAGACGGCGTGCGCGCCCGCGACCCGGTCGAGGAAGAGCAGCCCGCCGCAGTGGTCGATCTCGTGCTGGACGGCGCGGGCCTCGAAGGCGTCGGTCTCGACGAGGACCTGTTGGCCGGATCCGGGCAGCTGGCCCGAGACCGTCACCCGGGTGGCCCGCTTGACGTCGCCGGTGAGGTCGGGCACCGACATGCAGCCCTCCCGGGCCTTCTCCCACCGGGTCGCCTCGACCACCTCCGCGTTGCACAGGACGAACGTGCCGTGCCGGGTCCGGGCCTTCGGATGTGCCGAGACGTCGACGCAGAACACCTGCGCCCCGCGCCCGACCTGGGCCGCGGCAAGGCCCACGCAGCCCGGCGAGACCCGCATGGTCGCCACCAGGTCGGCTGCCAACCGGACGACCGCCGGATCCGTCGCATCGACCCGCTCGGACGGCGCGGCGAGAGCGGCGTGGGGAGCCCTCAGCACGGGCAACACCCGGCCGGTCACGCCCAGGTCGTGCTCGGTCCAGCCGGGCATCGTCACAGGACGTCGGTCTCCTGGCGACGCAGCGTGACCTCGACACCGAGGTCGTGACCGGTCGCGGTGAGCTCGCCGACCATGGCCTGCTCGTCGACGGCGGCAGGCAGATCGACCTCGGCGACCAGCAGGTAGAGCTCGCCGGTCAGGCGCGTGGTCAGGTCGGTGATGTTGCCGCCGGCGCCGGCGAGGACACCGGTGACGGCCGAGACGATGCCCGGACGATCGGCGCCGTGCACGGTCAGCACGTACGGGACGCCGCCGGCATCCGGGTCGGGCTCGGGCGGCACGTCCCGAACGGAGATGATCAACGTCCCGTCGGCTGCCAGGGGCGCCAGGGCGTGCTCGACCACGTCGGCCGTCGGCTCACCCGCGCAGACCAGGGTCATCGCGAAATGCCCCCGCAGCAACGTCATGCTGGAGTCCTCGAGGTTCAGCCCGATGTCGGCCAGGCCAGCCGTCACATCGGCGATGATTCCCGGCCGGTCGTGCCCGATGACAGTGACGGCGAGCAGGCTCACGCGACGCCGAGCCAGGAGGTTCGGGTGGCCGGGAAGTCGCTGGCGCCGTCGCCGTGCCGACGGACGGCGAGCACCTGGGCGACGCCGATGCGCCCGGCGTCGAACGACAGCGCCGACGCTGTCATGTAGAGGCGCCAGACGCGCGCCCGGCCGGCACCGGCCAACTCGACGGCGCGGTCCCACTGGCCCTCGAGATTGGCGACCCAGCGACGCAGCGTCCGGGCGTAGTGCTCGCGCAGGCTCTCGACGTCGCGCACCTCGAGGTCGCCGCCTTCGATGGCGTTGACGACGTCGCCGATCGGCAGCAACTCGCCGTCGGGAAAGACGTAGGCGTCGATGAACGTACGACCTCCCCGCCCCGGACCGGGCTTGCGGACGATCTGGTGGTTCAGCAGCCTGCCGCCCGGGACGAGCAGGTCGTGCAGCGTTCGGGCGTACTCTCCCCACCGCTCGGCGCCGAGGTGTTCGGCCATGCCGATGCTGGCGACCGCGTCGAACGGGTCATCGGTGAGGTCGCGCCAGTCCTGCACTCGGATCTCCACACGGTCGGAGAGTCCGGCCTGGAAGACCCGCTTGCGCGCGTACTCGGCCTGCTCCTGCGAGAGGGTGATACCGACCGCCTCGACGCCGTGCTCCTGCGCCGCGTGGATGACCAGGGCGCCCCAGCCGCAGCCCACGTCGAGCAACCGCATGCCGCTGTCCAGGCCGAGCTTGCGGCAGATCAGCTCGAGCTTGTCGTGCTGGGCGTCGTCAAGGGTGTAGGCATCGTCGTCGGTGCGGGACCAGTAGGCGCAGGAGTAGGTCATCGAAGGGCCGAGGACGATCTCGTAGAACTCGTTGCCGACGTCGTAGTGATGGGTGACGGCAGCCCGGTCGCGGCTCTTGGAGTGCTTGTCACCGGACAGTGCGATCTCTTCGGCCGGCGGCTTGGGTGCGGGACCGACGGCGCCGAGCAGGACGGCGGCGCGCAGCACCTCGGCGCGTTCGAGCGGGGACAGGTGGCGGCGCGCGGCGAGGTCGCGTCCGATCGTCTCGAGCCGGGCCAGCGCTTCCTCGAGATCGCCCTCGAGGTCGATCTCGCCGGCGACCCAGGCTCGGCCGAGACCGATCTCGTCGGGATTCCAGAGTAGGCGGCGCACGGCTCGCCGGGACCGCACCACAAGCGTGGGACCGTCGGCGGGTCCGGCCTGGGTGCCGTCCCAGGTGCGGATCCGCAACGGCGGCGGCGCCCCGAGGAGGCGCTCGAGCAGGAGTGCGACCCGGTCGGCCGCACCACCGTTCGGTTTCGCGGTCTTCACGCTGACCTCCTCGTCCGGGCCTGGATCCAGCGATCAGCGTAACCCGCCCCCCTTTGGTCGGTTGATCACGTTCACCATGCTCGTGGACCGTTCACTAGGTTCCGGAACCTGGTGAACCATCTACGGGCATGGTGAACGTGATCAACCGACCGAAGAGGGGCGGGCTACGCT
>JBOGDU010000055.1:0-6338 GCA_050743145.1 Jiangellaceae bacterium
ACGGTCGTGCCCGTCGACCGGCCCGATGTACTTCAACCCCAGGTCCTCGAACAGGCCCTGCGGCGACAGCACGTCCTTGAGACCCTTCTTGATGCCGTGCAGTGCGTCGTAGAACGGTTGCCCGACCAGCGGCGTTCGGCCGAGCGACCGCTTGATCACTTCGAGAGCCTGCTCGTACCGGGGATTGGTGCGCAGCCCGGCCAGGTGGTCGGCCAGCCCGCCGACCGTCGGCGAGTACGAGCGGCCGTTGTCGTTGACCACGATGACGATGGGGCGACCTGACGGTCCGGTCGATCCTCCCTTGGGACCGCCGGCGATGTTGTTCAGCGCCTCCCAGGCCATGCCGCCGGTCAGGGCGCCGTCGCCGACGACGGCGACGACGGTCCGGTTGCGCTCGCCGCGTACGGCGAAGGCCTTGGCCAGCCCGTCGGCGTAGGAAAGCGCCGTCGACGCGTGCGAGTTCTCGACCCAGTCGTGCTCGCTCTCCGCCCGGCACGGGTAGCCGGACAGGCCGCCCTGCTGCTTCAGGCTGGCGAACCGGTCCCGGCGGCCGGTCAGCAGCTTGTGAACGTAGGCCTGGTGTCCGGTGTCGAAGACGATCGGGTCGCGCGGGGAGTCGAAGACACGATGGGCGGCGATGGTCAGCTCGACCACTCCGAGGTTCGGGCCGAGGTGCCCGCCGTTGCGGGCGACCGTGCTGACGAGCAGATCGCGGATCTCGGCGGCCAGCGCCGTCAGCTCCTCGTCGGTGAGGCTGCGAAGGTCTCGAGGTTCCTCCACGCGCTCGAGGACACCCAATCGTCTCGCCTCCTCACCGTCGATGAATGTCGGCACCGAGTCTAGAGGGCCTGTCATCGTGGCCACGGCCGGACAGGGTGCGGGCAGCGAGCCTCTGTGCAACCGGGTGGCCACGGTGGCACAGTGATCCACGGCAGCGAAGTCCACTGCGTTCAGGAGGTCGGTCGTCGTGTCCGGACGTCGTACGGCAGGAGCCTTGGTGGGCGCCTTGGGCGCTCTGGGCGTGACGGCGAGTGCCTACCTGGACTGGTTCGACGACGTGATGCCCACCGACATGCCGCTGGAACGACTGTTCCAGACCGAGGTCAGCGGCAGCGCGTCGTCGTACTGGACCTCGGTCGCCGCTCCGCTGGCGCTCGTCGGCGTCATCGGCGTTCTCGGAGCGCTGCTGCGCTCCCGCCTGGTGCTGGTGGTCGCCGGCCTCGTCGGAGTCGCCACGCTGGGGCTGTGGATCGTCATGACAGCCCTCGACCTGTCCCCGGAGGACCTGCAGCCGTCGGACTACCAGAGCGGGGTCTGGGTCTGTGTGGCCGGACTCGTGGTGTTGTTCATCGGCATCCTCAGCATGGGGCCCCGGCACCGCGAGGAGCCGGAACTAGAGGAGCCGGTGGTCGACGAGGAACGCGCCACGATCGACGACGAGCCGTGGAGCACCGACACCCGGACGGACTGATCCTGCCGCTCAGAGCAGGCTGCGCAGCACGTACTGCATGATCCCGCCGTGGCGGTAGTACTCCGCCTCGCCCGGGGTGTCGATGCGGACGAGCGCGTCGAACTCCACGTCGCCCGCGGTGACATGGACCGTCGCCGGTGTGTGGCCGTCGTCGAGGTGAGTGATCCCCGTGATGTCGACGGTCTCCTCGCCGGTCAGGCCGAGCGACTGTGCGTTCTCGCCGTCGGGGTACTGCAGGGGGAGCACGCCCATGCCGATCAGGTTTGACCGGTGGATCCGCTCGTACGACTCGGCGATCACGGCACGCGCGCCGAGCAGCGCGGTGCCCTTGGCGGCCCAGTCGCGTGACGACCCCGAGCCGTACTCCTTGCCGGCCAGCACGACCAGCGGGACGCCCTGCTCGGCGTAGGACACCGAGGCGTCGTAGATGGTCGTCACCGGCGCGTCGGCCTGGGTGAAGTCGCGGGTGTAGCCGCCCTCGGTGCCGGGTGCGATCTGGTTGCGCAGCCGGATGTTGGCGAACGTGCCGCGGATCATCACCTCGTGGTTGCCGCGCCGGGAGCCGTAGGAGTTGAAGTCGCGGCGCTGGACGCCGTGCGACGCGAGGTACTCCCCCGCCGGCGAGTCGGCCTTGATCGCACCGGCCGGGCTGATGTGGTCGGTGGTCACCGAATCGCCCAGCATCGCCAGCACGCGAGCACTGGAGATGTCCTCGACCGGCTCCGGCTCGACCTGCATGCCGTCGAAGTACGGGGGCTTTCGCACGTAGGTGGACTCCGGGTCCCACTCGAACATGTCGCCGGACGGCGTCGGCAGCGACCGCCACTGCTCGTCGCCGGCGAAGACGTCGGCGTAGTCGCGCGTGAACATCTCGCTCGCGATCGCGGACTCGACGACCTGCTCGATCTCGGCTGGGCTGGGCCAGAGGTCGCTCAGGTAGACCGGCTCACCCGTGGGGTCGGTGCCCAGCGGCTCGGTGGTGATGTCGAGGTCCATCGTTCCGGCCAGCGCGTAGGCGACGACGAGCGGCGGCGAGGCCAGGTAGTTCATCTTGACGTCGGAGTTGATCCTGCCCTCGAAGTTGCGGTTGCCGGACAGCACGGACACGACGGCGAGGTCGGATGCGTCCACCGCCGCCGAGATCGCCTCGGGCAGCGGGCCCGAGTTGCCGATGCACGTCGTGCATCCGTAGCCGACCAGGTGGAAGCCGAGCTTCTCCAGGTACGGGGTCAGCCCGGCGCGCTCGTAGTAGTCCATGACCACCTTCGAGCCGGGCGCCAGCGTGGTCTTGACCCAGGGCTTGCTGGCGAGCCCACGCTCGACCGCTTTCCGCGCCAGCAGGGCGGCACCGATCATGACGCTCGGGTTGGACGTGTTGGTGCAGGACGTGATCGCCGCGATGACGACGGCACCGTGGTCGATCTCACAGGCGGTGCCGTCGTCGAGGACGACGCGGGTCGGCACGGACGGACGGCCGGTCGCGCCGAACGCGGCAGACAGCGGAACCGGCGTGTCGTCCGCGCCGTTGCCCGGGTGGATCGCGATCGGGTCGCTGGCCGGGAAGGTGTCCTCGACGGCGTCGTCGAGGACGGTGTGCGGGCTCTCGTCGTGCACCACGTAGTCGCGCAGGGCCTGGCGGAACGCCGGCTTCGCGTCGGTGAGCGACACGCGGTCCTGTGGGCGCTTGGGTCCGGCGATCGACGGGACGACGGTCGAGAGGTCGAGCTCGAGGCGCTCGGAGTAGTCGGGCTCGGCGGCCGGGTCGTGCCAGAGGCCCTGTTCCTTGGCGTAAGCCTCGACCAACGCGATCTGGTCGGCGGAGCGGCCGGTGAGGGTGAGGTAGCGGACGGTCTCCGCGTCGATCGGGAACACCGCGATCGTCGAGCCGTACTCGGGGCTCATGTTGCCGATCGTCGCCCGGTTCGCGAGCGGTACGGCCGCGACGCCCGGCCCGTAGAACTCGACGAACTTGCCGACCACGCCGTGCCGGCGCAACTGCTCGGTGATGGTGAGGACGAGGTCGGTGGCCGTGGCGCCCTCGGGCAGCTCGCCCGAGAGCTTGAAGCCGACGACCCTCGGGATCAGCATGCTCACCGGTTGCCCGAGCATCGCAGCCTCGGCCTCGATGCCGCCGACCCCCCAGCCGACCACGCCCAACCCGTTGACCATCGTCGTGTGGCTGTCGGTGCCGACGCAGGTGTCGGGGTAGGCGACCGGACCTGCGGTCCCCTCGCGCGTCACGACGGTGCGAGCCAGGTGCTCGATGTTGACCTGGTGGACGATCCCCGTGCCCGGCGGCACGACCTTGAAGTCGTCGAACGCTCCCTGCCCCCAACGCAGGAACTTGTAGCGCTCGCGGTTGCGCTGGTACTCGAGCTCGACGTTGCGCTCGAACGCGTCGGGCGCACCGAAGACGTCGGCGATTACGGAGTGGTCGATCACCAGCTCGGCCGGCGCCAGCGGGTTGATCCTCGCGGGGTCGCCGCCGAGTGCGCTCATCGCCTCGCGCATGGTGGCGAGATCGACCACGCAGGGCACGCCGGTGAAGTCCTGCATGATCACCCGGGCGGGGGTGAACTGGATCTCGGTGCGGGGTTGAGCCTTGGGGTCCCAGTCGACGAGTGCGCGCACGTGGTCGGCGGTGATGTTGGCGCCGTCCTCGGTGCGGAGCAGGTTCTCGAGCAGCACCTTCAGGCTGTACGGCAACCGGGCGACGTCGCCGGCGGCGGCGACCCGGTGGATCTCGTACGACGACCCGCCGACGTCGAGGGTCCCCTTGGCACCGAAGCTGTCCAGGCTCGCCACGTCCAACATCCTCTCCCGGTTCGTCCGGTCACTTCTCTTGACGTCAAGATAGTGTACGACCGACCCTACCCGGGTTTGGTCGGGTAGGCCATCACGGCCTGGCGAACAGGTCATCCGAGCTGACCCAGGACCCGCTCGGAGAGCAGTGCCAGGTGGTCGAGGTCGTCGAGATCGAGCACCTGCAGGTACACGCGGGACGCGCCGAGCTCGCTGAACTGCCCGATCCGGTCCGTCGCAGGTCGTCGGCGTCGCGTCCGATGGCCGTTGCCCGCCGGACGACCTCGGACTCGTCCGCGCCGCAGCAGACGGTCTGGGCGACCGAGTAGACCATCGAGTGCTCGTCCCGCCCCGCCTCGGCACATGCTGCCCGGACCCGCACGAACGCCTCACGGGTCCGGTCCACCGACGAGAACCCGACGTTGTGCTCGTCCGCGTACCGGGCCGCGAGGCGTGGCGTGCGAGTTCGCCCGGTGCCGCCGAGGATCAGCGGAGGCCGTGGCCGTTGCAGCGGCTTCGGCAACGCGGGCGAGTCCGCGACCGTGTAGCGGTCGCCCGCGAAACTGAACCGCTCCCCCGGCGCCGACTCCCACAGTCCGGTGATCACGGCGAGTTGCTCCTCCAGCAGGTCGAACCGGTCACCGACGGGTGGGAACGGGATCCCGTACGCGCTGTGCTCGGTCTCGTACCAGCCGGCTCCGATTCCGAGCTCGACCCGCCCGCCGCTCATCGCGTCGACCTGCGCCACCGAGATCGCCAGCGGACCCGGCAGGCGGAAGGTCACCGGCGACACCAGCGTCCCGAGCCGGATCCGCGTCGTCTCGCGGGCGAGGCCGGCGAGCGTCACCCACGCGTCCGTGGGGCCCGGCATACCGTCCGTGTCCATCGCCAGGTAGTGGTCGGAGCGGAAGAACGCGTCGAATCCCAGGTCCTCAGTCGCCATCGCGACCCGACGGAGTTGGTCGTATGTCGCCCCTTCCTGGGGCTCGGTGAAGATCCTCAGCTGCATGTGCCCAGCCTGCCAGGACCGGGGACCGGCTCGGACGGCACGCTGGACGAGCAGCAGGCCGGCCGCGACGTGGAATGTGTTCTGCACATAGAACACCCACGACCTCTGCAGCCATAGCGTGATACCATGACTGCATGCCAGCAACGATGACTGTACGGCTCAGTGAGGACGAGCACCGAAAGTTGCGCGCATATGCGCAGCGACACGGGTACAGCCTGAACGAAGCGGTGCGCAGGATGATCACCGATGCGACCGCGCGCACGGCTGCCGACGGGCTGACGCCCGGCCTGTTCGACTCCGGCGACCCGACTCTGGCGCGTCGGGTGGACGACGAGCTCCTGAACGGGTTCGGCGAGTGACCGCCCTGGTCGACACGTCCGCGCTCATCGCCTACTACGACCGCCGCAGTGCCGACCACGCGGCTGTGGTCGAAGCGTTCAAGGCAGCACATGCTCCGTTGAGCATCTCGCCACTGGTCCTCGGCGAGTTCGACTTTCTCATCACCAAGTACGCGGGACAGCAAGTCGCGCTGACCGCATTGCGTCAACTCGCCGACACGATGCACATCGAGGAGTTTCGCGCCGCAGACCTCCGTGCCGCAGCCGACGTGATGACCCGGTACGCCGACCTCGAGATCGGCCTTACCGACGCATCTATCGTCGTTCTGGCCCATCGCTGTCGCACCGAACGCGTGCTGACCCTCGACCGGCGCCACTTCGCGGTCGTCCGACCGCTGTCAGATGCCGCCGCCTTCACCGTCCTACCCGAATGACGCGACGCTCCAGGACCCGCGAAGATCGTCAGCGCCTGGTCCGCCGGGTGACGACGACCTCGCCGCGGCGGACCTCGGCTGGTGCGGCATCATTGTCGTCCTTGCGTCGGGCGGCGGCGTCGTCGTCCTTGCGCCGGGCGACGTCGGACGACTCCAACTGCCAGGGGACGCTGGTCACCATCACACCCGGCGTGAACAGCAGCCTGCCCTTGAGTCGCAGCGCGCTCTGGTTGTGGAGCACCTGCTCCCACCACCGGCCGACGATGTACTCGGGGATGTACACC
>JBOGDU010000056.1:0-8252 GCA_050743145.1 Jiangellaceae bacterium
GGAAGGTCGGGTCCTCCTCGGAGAGCCGCTGGATCGCCGTGCCCAGCTTCTCCTGATCGCTCTTCGTCTTCGGCTCGATGGCGACCGAGATGACCGGCGCCGGGAAGCTCATCGACTCGAGGATGACAGGTTGCGCGGAGTCGGACAGCGTGTCACCGGTCGTGGTGTTCTTCAGGCCCATGACCGCGACGATCTGGCCGGCGCTGGCCTTCTCGATCTCCTCACGCTTGTTCGCGTGCATCCGGTAGATCTTGCCGATCCGTTCCTTGTTCCCCTTGGTGCTGTTCAGGACCTGGGTACCGGCGGTCAGCGTGCCGGAGTAGACGCGGACGAACGTGAGCTTGCCGAGGTGCTGGTCACTCATGATCTTGAACGCCAGCGCGGACACCGGAGCGTCCTCGTCGGGCTCGCGGATCATGACCGAATCCTCGTCTCCGACCGCGTGGCCCTCGATGGCACCGACGTCGAGCGGGGACGGGAGGTAGCGGACGACGGCGTCGAGCATGGGCTGCACGCCCTTGTTCTTGAAAGCCGAACCGCACAGGACGGGGGTCAACCGGCTGGCGATCGTCGCCCGCCGGACGGCGGCGATGAGTGCCTCCTCGGTGGGTTCCGCACCCTCGAGGTAGAGCTCCATCATCTCGTCGTCGTATTCGGCGATGGTCTCGAGCAGCCGGTCGCGCCACTCCGCCGCGGCCTCGGCGTGAGTGGCGGGGATGTCGACGGTGTCGTACATCTCGCCCTTCTCGGCCTCGGCGCTCCACACGAGCGCCTTCATCCCGACCAGGTCGATGACGCCACGGAAGTCGGCCTCGGCCCCGATCGGGAGCTGTACGACCAGCGGCACCGCCTGGAGCCGCGAGACGATCATGTCGACGCAGCGGTGGAACTCGGCGCCGACCCGGTCGAGCTTGTTGACGAAGCAGATGCGGGGCACGTGGTACTTGGTGGCCTGGCGCCAGACCTGCTCCGACTGGGGTTCCACCCCGGCAACGGCGTCGAACACGGCGACCGCGCCGTCAAGCACGCGCAGCGACCGCTCGACCTCGACGGTGAAGTCGACGTGGCCGGGGGTGTCGATGATGTTGATGGTGTGGCCGTCCCACTGGGTGGTGGTGGCGGCCGAGGTGATGGTGATGCCGCGCTCCTGTTCCTGCTCCATCCAGTCCATGGTGGCCGCGCCCTCGTGGACCTCACCGATCTTGTAGTTGATGCCGGTGTAGTACAGGATGCGCTCGGTGGTCGTGGTCTTGCCCGCGTCGATGTGGGCCATGATCCCGATGTTGCGGACCTTGGCCAGATCGAGCGTGCGCAGGTCGGTGACCATGTGGTGCGTCGCTTCCTCGGTTCGTGTCTTGTGAACCGCCGGGGCTACCAGCGGTAGTGGGCGAAGGCCTTGTTGGACTCGGCCATCTTGTGGGTGTCCTCGCGGCGCTTGACGCTCGCGCCGAGGCCGTTGGAGGCATCGAGGATCTCGTTCATCAACCGCTCGGTCATCGTCTTCTCCCGACGGGCGCGGGAGTAGCCGACCAGCCAGCGCAGGGCCAGCGTCGTGCTGCGGTTGGCGCGGACCTCGACCGGGACCTGGTACGTGGCGCCACCGACACGGCGGCTCTTGACCTCGAGGGTCGGCTTGACGTTGTCGAGCGCCCGCTTGAGCGTGACGACCGGATCGGTGCCGGTCTTGTCCCGACAGCCCTCGAGGGCACCGTGGACGATCGACTCGGCCACCGACTTCTTTCCGTCGGAGAGGACCTTGTTGACCAGCTGGGTGACCAGAGGGGAGTTGTAGACCGGGTCGACGACGATCGGTCGCTTCGGGGCCGGGCCCTTGCGCGGCATCAGCTCTTCTCCTTCTTCGCGCCGTACCGGCTGCGTGCCTGCTTGCGGTTCTTCACGCCCTGGGTGTCGAGCGAGCCACGGACGATCTTGTAGCGGACGCCCGGAAGGTCCTTCACGCGGCCCCCACGAACCAGCACCATCGAGTGCTCCTGGAGGTTGTGCCCGACGCCGGGAATGTAGGCAGTGACCTCGATCTGACTGGTCAGCCGGACACGGGCCACCTTGCGCAGCGCGGAGTTCGGCTTCTTCGGAGTGGTCGTGTAGACGCGCGTGCACACCCCGCGGCGCTGCGGGCTGCCCTTCAGCGCCGGGGTCTTGTTCTTGGCGACCTTGTCCTGGCGGCCCTTGCGGACCAGCTGCTGGATCGTGGGCACTGCGTCTCCGTCTGCTCGTGTGCGTGGGCTATGGGGTCGTCCGGAGGTCAGGGCGCCGGTGGCCGGTTACCGCTGAGAGCGTCGGCCATGCCGACGACCCCCGAGGTCGGGCGTGTCGGCCCGGCCAGCCCGGCGCCGCCGGCAAACCGGTCGGCGTGGTCGGTGGAACTCCGGCATGCACACGCGGGCGCACCGGACGGCCCGGAGAACGTCCAGGCACGAGGAGTGAGGTTACCCGGTGCGGGCGGCACAGGTCAAAGTGAGCCACCCACCCTGTGGACGGCCTACCCGCGCCTGACGCTACCCGAGGCGGGTCATCTCGTCACGTCCCGATTCCGCTCCCGCGTCCCACCTTCGGCGCTGTCCCGTGACGACGAACCGGCGCGATCCAAGTCCGCGAAATGGAGTGCCACCCACGTGATGGAGTGCCACCCACGTGCGCGTTCGCGGCGCTGGTCCGCGCCATAGGCCGCCACACTCGGTGAGACAATTCCCGTGATGCACCGAACCCCAATCGTGCGAACTCGACATCCGGACGAGATCGGCGAGTGTGTGGCCATGCTCGGGCTCGTACACGCCATCGACGGGTACCCGGCGCGATGGCCTGACAACCCACGCCCATGGCTGACTCCGGCCGGCACGGTCGGCGCCTGGGTGGCCGCGGATCCCGAAGGGCTCGCCGGCCACGTGGTGATGCACCGGCCAACCGGAGACGCGGAGGCGGCCTGGGTGTGTGCCGCCGCCGGCTCGGAGCCCGCGCGGATGGGCCTGGTCTCGCGTCTGTTCGTCGTGCCGCGTGCCCGGAGAGCGGGTGTCGGCGCCGCGCTTCTCGAGACGGTCGCCGGCGAGGCGTCAGCTCGCGGGCTGCGCCCGGGCCTGGCAGTGACCGACGGTGACCGTTCGGCCATGGCACTCTACGAACGCTGCGGCTGGGAGCGCGTCGACAGCACGCCGTGGACCTGGGCGGGTGGCGGCGCCACAGTGCTGCACTGCTATCTCGGGCCAACGGCGAACTCGTAGGTGGCTGTTCGCGGGTCTCTCAAGGGCGACGACGCAAGCAGCTCAGCGGGGTTCGACTTGTCAGGCCGTCGCAGCGCCTGGCCTGCCCAACAACGGCCTGCAGGCCTGACAGGTGGCCAGGCTCGCCAATTGTCAGGGCCCAGCGTTGCGTTCCTACAGGTCGAACCAAAGTTGATCATGACAAGTCGAACTGGCTCCTTGCCCTTGGCTTGGGATTCCACACCAATGCATGCGAGGCGCCTCGTGTCCACAGGCAACGCCTGCGTGCCGGCGAGCTGCGCACATCAGCCGTCAGGCTTGGGGCATGTCCAGCCTGGCCCTGTCCGAGCCGGTCGAGCATCTGCTCGTTCGCCAGGATGGCGTCGCCCGGCTCGACCAGCTCGTGGCCGTCGGCATGACCAGTGCCGAGATCGCTCGCCAGATCGCGTGGGGTCGGTGGCAAGGCTTCGGGTCCACCGTTGTCGTCGCCCACAACGGGCCGCTCACGCCGGCGCAGCAGCAGTGGGCGTCCGTGCTGGGGGCCGGACGGCGGGCTGCGTTGTGCGGCCGGAGCGCGGCAGCGCATCACGGGCTGGACGGCTGGGACGACGGCCGAATCCACGTGCTGGTCGAGCGCGGCACGACGCCGCCCGCGATGCCCCTGCCGTTGGCCGTCCACGAATCCCGTCGGTACCTCCCGTGGATCGATGCCCACCCGGTACGCGTGCCGCCGATGACTCGCGTCGACCGGAGCGTTGTCGACGCCGCCGCGTGGACCCGTCATCCCCGCAGCGCCTGCGGGCTGGTCATCGCCGGAGTCCAACAGCGGCTGACGAATCCTGGAAGGCTCCTCGAGGAGCTGCGCACCGTCGGCGCCGTCCGACACCGGCGCCTGTTAAGCAGGGTTCTTGCGGACGTCGAGGGCGGAGCGCAGGCTCTGTCCGAGGTCGACTTCGGGCGCATGTGCCGCCGACACGGGCTCCCAATCCCGGTGCGGCAATCCGTTCGCCTCGACCCCCAGGGCCGTCGACGCTACATAGACGTCGAACTGCGCACTCGCCGTGGCAGGCAGGTGCTCGTCGAGATCGATGGGGCTGCTCATCTGATCGTCGGCACGTACTGGAGCGACATGGCCAGAGCGAACGAGATCGTGATCGCAGGGCAGTCGCTCCTGAGATTCCCCACCGTCGCCCTCTACCTCGACGAGTCCACAGTGGTCGACCAACTCCGCCGCTCGCTCGACGACTGAGGGCAAGGCGTCGCCCGACTTGTCAGGCTCGAAGGGCGCCAAGCGGACTTGTCAGGGCCGCCGACACCGTCCACCTCCGCCGATGCAGGCCGGACCCGGACAAGTCGAGACGCAGCTGACTTGTCCGGGCGGCCAGACGCATCCTCCCTGGTGGGTGAGTTGTCCGGCCTGACAAGTCGAAGCGGGACCACGGGAACGGCGCTGTGCCGGGGTTCCCGATCGGGAACCCCGGCACCTGGCCGGCGGACAACCTCAGCTGTAGGAGCCGAAGTCGTAGTCCTCGAGCCGGACGGCCTCGCCCGAGCCCTGGCCGAACTCGTAGTCGGAGTAGTCGGCTCCGTAGTCGACCATCGAGTACATGGCCGCCTTGGCCTCCTCGGTGGGCTCGACCCGCAGGTTGCGGTACCGGGAGAGCCCGGTGCCGGCGGGGATGAGCTTGCCGAGGATGACATTCTCCTTCAGCCCGATCAGCGGGTCCGACTTGGCGTTGATCGCCGCCTCCGTCAGCACCCGGGTCGTCTCCTGGAACGAGGCCGCGGACAGCCACGAGTCGGTCGCGAGCGACGCCTTCGTGATGCCCATCAGCTGCGGCCGCCCGGACGCAGGCTGGCCACCTTCGGCCAGCACCCGACGGTTCTCCTCCTCGAAGCGCGACCGCTCGACGAGCTCGCCGGGCAGCAGGTCGGCATCGCTACTCTCCAGCACCGTGATCCGGCGCAGCATCTGCCGCACGATGATCTCGATGTGCTTGTCGTGGATCGACACGCCCTGCGAGCGGTAGACCTCCTGCACCTGGTCGGTGAGGAAGACCTGCACCGCACGCTGGCCCAGCACCCGCAGTACGTCGTGCGGGTCGGAGGTACCGGCGTGGAGCAACTCGCCGACCGCGACCGTGTCGCCGTCCTGGACGCGCCACTGGGCGATGCCCGGGCTGCGACGGTTGGTCCAGTCGTTGACGCGGCGGGAGATCGAGAAGGCCTGCTCGTCCGAGCCGTCGTCGGGAACGACGACGATCTTCGGACCCTTGCCGTCCTCGTCGATGCGAACGCGGCCAACGGCCTCGGCGATCGGGGCCTTGCCCTTGGGGGCGCGAGCCTCGAACAGCTCGACCACGCGCGGTAGGCCGTGGGTGATGTCCTCGCCCGCGACCCCGCCGGTGTGGAACGTCCGCATCGTCAGCTGGGTGCCCGGTTCGCCGATCGACTGTGCGGCGACGATGCCCACCGCCTCACCGACGTCGACGAGCTTGCCCGATGCGAGCGACCGGCCGTAGCACATGGCGCAGACGCCGGACTTGCTCTCACAGGTGAGAACGCTTCGTACGCGCACCTGCTCGACACCGGCCTCGATCAGGCGCCGGATCTCGACGTCGCCGAGGTCGGTTCCGGCCGCAGTGACGGTCTTCCCGTCGGAGCCGACAACGTCCTCGGCGGGCGCCCGCGCGTACACGCTGGTCTCGACGTCCTCGCCGACGACCAGAGTGCCCTGGGCGTTGCGCGTCGCGATCGGGAGCACCAGGCCGCGTTCGGTGCCGCAGTCGACCTCGCGGATGATGACGTCCTGGGAGACGTCGACCAACCGGCGGGTGAGATAGCCGGAGTCGGCGGTCCGCAGTGCAGTGTCGGCGAGCCCCTTCCGAGCACCGTGTGTGGAGATGAAGAACTCCAGCACGGACAGGCCCTCGCGGAAGCTGGCCTTGATCGGGCGCGGGATCGTCTCACCCTTGGGGTTGGCGACCAGGCCCCGCATGCCTGCGAGCTGGCGGATCTGCATCCAGTTACCGCGGGCTCCCGAGTGGACCATCATGTGGATGGTGTTGTCGCGTGTGAAAGCGTCGCGGATGGCATCGTCGACCTTGTTGGTGGCGTCGGTCCAGATGTCGATCAGCTCTTCACGACGCTCTCCGCTGGAGATGACGCCGCGCTCGAAGTTGCGCTCGACCTTCTCGGCCTTGGCCTCGTACTCCTCGAGGATTGCCTGCTTCTCGGCCGGGGTGGCGATGTCCTCGAACGAGACCGTCACACCGGACCGGGTGGCCCAGTGGAAGCCGGCCTCCTTGAGAGCGTCGAGGGTCGCCGCGACCTGCACCTTCTGGTAGCGCTCGGCGAGGTCGTTGACGATCGTGCCGAGACGCTTCTTGTCGACCTCCTCGTTGACGAAGGCGTAGTCCTCCGGCAGCGCCTCGTTGAACATCGCCCGGCCCAGCGTGGTCGTCATCGTCACGGCCTGGCCCGGCTCCCAGCCCTCCGGGGCCTCCCAGCCCGGTGGCGGCACGATGCCGGCCAGGCGCAGCGTGACGGGCGCCTGCATCGACAACTCGCCGGCGTCGAAGGCGCGGATAGCCTCGGCGGGGGACGAGAACGCCCGGCCCTCGCCGGCCTGGCCGGCGTACTCGCTGGTGAGGAAGTAGATGCCGAGGACCATGTCCTGCGTCGGCATCGTCACCGGCCGGCCGTCTGCCGGCTTGAGGATGTTGTTGCTGGACAGCATGAGGATCCGCGCCTCGGCCTGAGCCTCGGCCGACAGCGGCAGGTGTACTGCCATCTGGTCACCGTCGAAGTCGGCGTTGAACGCGGTGCAGACCAGCGGGTGGATCTGGATGGCCTTGCCCTCGATCAGCTGCGGCTCGAAGGCCTGGATGCCGAGGCGGTGCAGCGTCGGCGCGCGGTTGAGCAGCACCGGGTGCTCGGCGATGACCTCTTCGAGCACGTCCCAGACGATGGGGCGGGCCCGCTCGACCATCCGCTTGGCGCTCTTGATGTTCTGCGCGTGGTTGAGGTCGACCAGCCGCTTCATCACGAAGGGCTTGAACAGCTCGATCGCCATGCCCTTGGGCAGGCCGCACTGGTGCAGCTTGAGCTGCGGTCCGACCACGATGACCGAGCGGCCGGAGTAGTCGACACGCTTGCCCAGCAGGTTCTGCCGGAACCGGCCCTGCTTGCCCTTGAGCATGTCCGAGATGGACTTCAGCGGCCGGTTGCCCGGACCGGTGACCGGACGGCCGCGGCGGCCGTTGTCGAACAACGCGTCGACGGACTCCTGGAGCATCCGCTTCTCGTTGTTCACGATGATCTCGGGCGCACCGAGGTCGAGCAGCCGCTTGAGCCGGTTGTTCCGGTTGATCACCCGACGGTAGAGGTCGTTGAGGTCGCTGGTGGCGAACCGGCCGCCGTCGAGCTGCACCATCGGGCGCAGGTCCGGCGGGATCACCGGGACGGCGTCGAGCACCATGCCGCGCGCATCGTTGCGCGTGGTCAGGAACGCCGAAACAACCTTGAGCCGCTTGAGGGCGCGGGTCTTCTTCTGGCCCTTGCCGGTGCGGATGACCTCACGCAGGTTGAGCGCCTCGGCCTCGAGGTCGAAGTTCTCCAGCCGCTCCTTGATCGCCTGCGCACCCATGCCGCCGCGGAAGTAGAGCCCGTAGCGGTCGCGCATCTCGCGGTAGAGCATCTCGTCGCCCTCGAGGTCCTGGACCTTGAGGGTGCGGAAGCGGTCCCAGACGGCGGTGAGCCGGTCGATCTCGGCATCGGCCCGCTTGCGGATCTGGCTCATCTCCCGCTCGGCGGACTCGCGGACCTTGCGGCGCACGTCGCCCTTGGCACCCTCGGCCTCGAGCTCGGCGAGGTCGGCCTCGAGCTTCTTGGCGCGGTCCTCGACGTCGCCGTCGCGACGCTGCTCGACCTGCTTGCGCTCGATGTCGATCTGGCCCTCGAGCGACGCGAGGTCGCGGTGGCGCGCATCTTCGTCGACCCAGGTGATCATGTACGCCGCGAAGTAGATGACCTTCT
>JBOGDU010000057.1:0-3420 GCA_050743145.1 Jiangellaceae bacterium
GTCGCCACGTACCAGGGTGAGGTCGCTGGCCTCGATGGCGACGTCGGTGCCGGTGCCCATCGCGATGCCGAGGTCGGCCTGGGCCAGGGCGGCGGCGTCGTTGACCCCGTCGCCGACCATCGCGACCACCCGACCCTCGCGCTGTAGCCGCCGAACGGTCTCGACCTTGTCCGCGGGCAGCACCTCAGCGATGACGTCGTCGATGCCGACCTCGGCGGTGACCGCGTGGGCGGCGCGCTCGTTGTCGCCGGTGAGCAGCACCGGCCGCAGCCCGAGGCCGATGAGCTCCTCGACCGCCTGGGCACTCGTAGGCTTCACCGTGTCGGCGACCACCAGCAGACCCCGGGCCTGGCCGTCCCAACCGACCGCAACGGCCGTCCGGCCAGCGGATTCGGCCCGCTCCAATGCAGCGGTGAGGCGCTCGTCCAGGGTGAGTGCCCACTCCCGCGCCAGCCACGCCGGGCGACCGGCCGCGACCGCGTGTCCGTCGACGACGCCGTGCACGCCCAGGCCCTGGGTGGAGGCGAAGTCTCCGACTGGGGGCAGCGGCCCGAGCCGTTCGCCGACGCCGTCGGCGATGGCCCGCCCGATCGGGTGCTCCGACGCCTTCTCCAGCCCGCCCGCGAACCTCATCAGCTCGCCCTCGTCGACGCCGTCCGCCGGTACCACGTCGACCAATCGCATCCTCCCCGTCGTAATCGTGCCGGTCTTGTCGAGCACAATCGTGTTCACCTGGCGGGTGGACTCGAGGATCTCCGGGCCCTTGATCAAGATGCCCAGCTGCGCGCCGCGACCGGTCCCGACCAGCAGCGCGGTGGGGGTGGCCAGGCCAAGGGCGCACGGGCAGGCGATGATCAGCACGGCGACCGCGGCGGTGAACGCCGCCTCCGCGCCGGCCCCCAGGCCGAGCCAGACCGCGAGCGTGCCGACCGACAGAACGATGACGGCCGGAACGAACACCGCGGACACCCGGTCGGCGAGCCGCTGCACCGGCGCCTTGCCGGACTGGGCCTGCTCGACCAGCCGGGCCATCTGGGCCAGCTGGGTGTCGCTGCCCACCCGGATGGCCCGGACGACCAGCCGGCCGCCCGCGTTGACCGTGGCACCCACAACCGCGTCGCCGGGCGCAACCTCGACCGGAACCGGCTCGCCAGTGAGCATGCTCGCGTCGACCGCGGAGGAGCCCTCCACGACAACTCCGTCGGTCGCGACCTTCTCGCCGGGACGGACCAGGAACAGGTCGCCAACCGCGAGCTGATCGATGGGCACTCGGTGCTCGCCTCCGTGGCCGAGCACCATGACGTCCTTGGCACCCATCTCGAGCAACGCGCGCAGCGCGGCACCCGCCCGCCGCCTTGCGCGTGCCTCGAAGTAACGCCCCGCGAGAATGAACACCGTGATGGCGGCCGCGATCTCCAGGTAGATCTCGTCGCCGCCGGCACCGCGCTCGGGCAGTAGCTCGAAGGACATGCGCGCACCGGGCATCCCCGCGTCGCCGAAGAACAGGGCGTACAAAGACCAGCCGAACGCGGCAAGCACCCCGACACTGATCAGCGTGTCCATAGTGGTGACGCCGTGCCTCAGGTTCGTCCAGGCTGCCGCGTGGAACGGCCAGGCGCCCCACACCACCACCGGCGCCGCCAGGGTCAGGGACAGCCACTGCCAGTTGTCGAACTGCAGCGGCGACACCATCGCCAGCAGCAGCACGGGCGCGGCAAGCACCGCCGACACGAGCAGCCGGCGGCGCAGCGAGGCCACCTCGGCGTTCTCGCCACTGTCCGGGATCTCCGGCGCCCGCGCCGGCAGGGAGGCGGTGTAGCCGGTCGCCTCGACGGTGCCGATCGCGTCCACCACGGTGGTGCCCTCCGGCAGCACGACGTGCGCCGTCTCCGTGGCGTAGTTGACGCTGGCCTGCACACCGGGCATCCGGTTGAGCTTCTTCTCGATCCGGGCGGCGCACGACGCGCAGGTCATCCCGCCAACGACCAGGTCGACCGCACGCTCGGAGCCGTCGGTGGGTACGCGGCCGGGTGGGCTCATCCGAGTACCCCAGTCAGCTCGTACCCGGCCTTGTCGACCGCTTCGCGGACGTCACTCTCGGCAACAGGCTCTACGCTGGACACGGCCACGGTCGTCTCCCCACCAGCGACCAGGTGGACGTCAACGGCGCTGACTCCCGGTAGCTTGCCGATCTCCCCGGTCACCGCGGCGACGCAGTGGTCGCAGTGCATCCCGGACACGGTGTACGTCGTGGTCGTGGCCATGGCGCAACCCCTCGCGAGTGTCGTGGTCTCCGGCGTCAGGAGCGGACCAGCCGGGCGATCGCGTCCGAGGCCTCCTTGACCTTGCTGTCGGCCTCGGCGCCGCCATGGCGGCTGGCGTCGGCGACGCAGTGCGACAGATGATCTTCGAGCAGCTCCAGCGCCACAGCCTGCAGTGCCTTCGTCGCCGCGGATATCTGGGTCAGCACGTCGATGCAGTAGGTCTCCGAATCGACCATTCGCTGCAGCCCGCGGACCTGACCCTCGATGCGGCGCAGCCGCCTCAGCAAGGCGTCCTTGTTGTTGATGTAACCGGCCATGCGGTAACTCCTCTGACGACGCCATCGTTACCCCAAGGGGGTACTGAAGTCAACCCCTACCCAGTGTGGGTATTACCAGGTCGTGGCATGACCTCCGCCTAGCGCAGACAGAGTCCTGACCCGACTGCGTCAAGCGTCGGCGGCATGGTCCTCGCCTGGCCTCGAGGCGGCCGCGACCCAGGATGAGCGGCACGGTAACCCGCACGTCTGGCCGGAGGAGTAGACGCTCGAGGTGGTCGAGGCCGAAGCCTGCTCGATGGCCTCCACGGTCCTGCGGTTGGGGTTGCAGCCACCGCCAACTCGCCGCCACGGCGGCGCTCCGTTTCCTGGCGATGGCAACGCCAACCGTCCGATCGTACGTGCACCAGCATGGCGAATTCGCCTTCGGGGAGCATGCGGCGAATCTCCGCCACGGCTGCGTCGAGGTCGCAGACCGAACAGAGATCCAGGCTCGCCGCCACCGCATCGGCGATGCCATCAGGCATGGGCAGCCGCTCGGCGACTCCGCCCACGTTGTCGACCGGAGCTTGGGGCTTCTCCAGTCGTCGCGTCATGCGGGCGGGCATCGCGGCTTACGGTTCGACGGCCACCACTTGGGGACCAGTACCCGCGCCAACCTTCACGACGACTCGGAATCCCGGACGAGACGTCGACGGAGTTCCCCGAGCGAGAACCGCTCGCCGATCCGGTTCAGCCCATCGAACCGACCGAAGATCTGACCGCTACGCGGTCTCGACGTCGCGAACTCAACCTGGCGCGCGTTGGCCGTGCCAACTCACGCTCACGTTCCTGCTCAATTCACAGGTCGGGCCTGCTCGCTCGTGGAGTCCCATTTTGAC
>JBOGDU010000058.1:0-3663 GCA_050743145.1 Jiangellaceae bacterium
CCGGGCGTGATGCGCGGCTACCACAACAACCCCGAGCAGACCGCCGAGGTCCTCACCGAGGACGGCTGGTTCCTGACCGGCGACATCGGCGAGCTCGACCGCGGCTACCTGCGCATCACCGACCGCAAGAAGGACCTGATCAAGACCTCGGGTGGCAAATACGTCGCCCCGCAGAAGGTCGAGGTCATCTTCAAGGCGGTCAGCCCCTACGCGAGCCAGATCGTCGTACACGGCGACACCCGCAACTACGTCACGGCGCTGATCACGCTGGACCCCGACGCCATCGTGACCTGGGGCGAGCTGAACGGCATGGCCGGAGCGTCCTACGAGGACCTCGTGACCTCGTCGGCAGTGCGGGTCGTGATCGCCGGCCACGTCGACGAGCTCAACGCACGGCTGGAGCGCTGGGAGACGATCAAGAAGTTCGAGATCCTTCCTCGCGACCTGAGCGTCGAGGACGGCGAGCTCACCCCGAGCCTGAAGGTCAAGCGCAGGATCGTCGAGCAGAAATACATGGACGTCCTCAACGGGATGTACGAGACCTGACCCTGTGCCATCCACGCTCCCGGACGGTGAACCCGCTCCGGCCGACGGCGCGCTGCCACCGTCGGCGCTGGAGGGGTTCGGGACCCGACCGTTCGGGATGTACCTTCACGTGCCCTTCTGTGCGACGCGTTGCGGCTACTGCGATTTCAACACCTACACCGCCGAGGAGCTCGGCACCGACCCCGGAGCATCGCGCGCGTCGTGGGCCGATGCGGCGGTGGCGGAGATCCGGCTGGCCCGGCGGGTGCTCGGCGACGTCGACGCGCCGGTGTCGACCGTCTTCGTCGGCGGCGGCACGCCGACAGTCCTGCCTGCCGAGGACCTCGGCCGCGTGCTGCGAGCCGTTGCGGCGGAGTTCGGCCTCGCCTCCGGCGTGGAGGTCACCACCGAAGCCAACCCCGAGTCGGTCGGGCCCCGCTCGCTGGCGCAGCTGCGCGATGCCGGGTTCACCAGGGTGTCACTGGGAATGCAGAGCGCCCGGCCGCACGTGCTCGCCGTACTCGATCGCGTGCACACCCCGGGCCGGGCGGCCGAGGCGGTTCACGAGGCACACGGGGCCGGCTTCGAGCACGTCAGTCTCGACCTGATCTTCGGGACGCCAGGGGAGAGCATCGACGACTGGCGGGCCAGCCTCGACCATGCCCTGTCCGCCGGGCCGGACCACGTGAGCGCCTATGCGCTGATCGTCGAGGACGGAACCAGGCTGGCGGCGCGGATCCGTCGCGGCGAGCTACCGATGCCGGACGACGACGACCAGGCCGACAAGTACCTGCTCGCGGACGCCGAGCTGGCGGCGGCCGGGTTCAGCTGGTACGAGATCTCCAACTGGGCGGCGTCCGACGACGCGCGATGCGTCCACAACGGCCTCTACTGGACCGGCGCGGACTGGTGGGGGGTCGGGCCGGGCGCTCACAGCCACGTGGGCGGCACGCGTTGGTGGAACGCGAAGCATCCCGCGGCCTGGGCGGAGCGGCTGGCGGCAGGCGTGAGTCCCGCTCTCGCCCGAGAGGTCCTCGACGCCGACACCCGCCGGGTCGAGCGGGTCCTGCTCGAGACCCGCATGGTCGGGGGCCTCGACGTCCGCGTCCTCGACGATGGGGGACGGGTTGCGGCGACGCGGCTGGCCGGCGATGGACTGATCGATGCCGGTCCACTCGACGACGGCCGGGTGGTCCTGACCCTGCGCGGTCGGTTGCTCGCAGACGCCGTCGTACGCGACCTGCTCGGCTGATCGCAAGCGCCGACGGCGGTGCACTCCGCGCGTGATCTGCTGGGCTCAGCCGTCGGACTCGAGCTCGGTGAAGATTCGGATCACGTTGCCCGCAGGGTCGGTGATGGCGGCGTAGCGGATCGGCACTGCGTCGCGCGGCCCGTCGGTGACGTCGACGCCCTCGGGCAGCGACCGGCAGAACTCGTCGACGTTCTCGACCTCGTAGAACCCGCTGGCCACGGCGGCGGGGTCGGGGTCGACCGCCAACATCACCTGAACCTCGGATCCTGGAATCTGCATGGCGGCGGTGTCGTCTCCCATCCGCCATGCCTCGTCCCAGCCGAGGACGTCGCGATAGAACGCGACATTCGCCTGCAGGTCCTTCACCGGGTGATAGAGGAAGGTGAGCTTCATGGGACGATCGTAAATCATTTACGGTATACGTCAACCAGTTATGCTCTCCTCGTGCCATACCCCGTCCCTCTTCCCGGTTCGGCTCCGGCTCGCCTGATCGAAGCCGCTGTGCGCCGGTTCGAAGCGGAAGGTCGCGCGGGCGTGAACGTGGTGGACGTGGCGCGGGACGCCGGAGTGACCACGGGAGCGCTCTATCACCACTTCGGCTCCAAGGACGGCCTCTACCTGGTCATCCGCGAGGAGATGGAACGGCGGATGACCGAACGAATGGAAGGAGCAGGCGCTGTCAGCGGAGGAGCGGGGAGAGCGTCGATCCGGGCCGCCCTTTCGGTGGCCTTCGACGCCGCCGTCCGCTTCGGGGTGGCCCGGATCCTGTCGGAGGTCGCCCTCGACTCCGAACGCGACACCATCGCCCTGGCGCTGCGGCCTTTGCTCCCCCCCGGTGTTTCGGGAGCGGCTCCCGCCCTGGCGGGGGCGTGGAGGGGGGCGCTGAGGGCCGTGGCCGAAGGTCTGCCGGCCGACGACGGCAGGTCGGGCCTGCTCTGGTTGCTGGGCGGCGACGTCGGTCGTGATTGAAACGCCAGCGCACGGTCCCGGACCGGCGAGACCATCGTGCTCTACATCGGTGCGACCTACCTCACGAACCGGATCGTCAGCGGATACCGGTAGGCGCGTCCCTGCGATGCGGCTATCGCGCCTCTGATCACGGCGATCAGGTAGAGGACGGCCAGCGCGGCGAGGAGCAGGAAGCCGACGAGGATAAGGGCCAGCACCACGCAGATCGCGACATAGATCAACACGGTGAGGTTGAAGTTCAATGCCTCGACGGCATGGGAGCGCACGTACGGCGAACGGTCGCCGCGGATCAGCATCACCACCAGTGGGCCGAGGAAGCCGAGAGCGATGTAGGCCGCGAGGAATGCCGACAGGTGAGCGCCGACCGCCCAGTTGCGGTCCTCGTCGGTGACGCTGGGTGGCTGCGGCTCGTAGCTCACGTCGTCCTCCAAGGTCGGCGGGCTGTCGTCCCAACGCTAGCCCGACCTGCGTGACGCGCTGCGGCTGGCGGACAGGCACGTCGGCTCCGAGCACGTCGAAATGCGTGAATCCGGTCCATGCCGGCGTCCACACGCCGCGCTCTTGGGCCAGCACCCCTATGCGGGTTCCACGTAGACTTGGCACTCAGGAAATCCGAGTGCCAGTCGGCGGAGGAGGTGCGCGCGGTGTCTCTCGACGACCGCAAGCTCGACGTCCTCCGCGCCATCGTCGAGGACTACGTGGCCACCCAGGAGCCGGTCGGCTCGAAGGCCCTCGTCGACCGTCATCACCTCGGCGTCTCGCCGGCCACGATCCGTAACGACATGGCTGTGCTCGAGGAGGAGGGCTACATCGCCCAGCCGCACACGAGCGCCGGGCGGGTTCCCACCGACAAGGGCTACCGGCTGTTCGTCGACCGGCTCTCGACGGTCAAGCCGCTCTCGCCGGCCGAGCGGCGC
>JBOGDU010000059.1:0-7075 GCA_050743145.1 Jiangellaceae bacterium
ACCTCCGTGTAGCCGGTGGTCGCCATCGCCCGTCGCAATGCACCCACGAGGTTCATCGAGCCGTCGGCCACATGGGACGGTCCGAGTAGGATCTGTTCGAGCGGTCCGATCGTGTCGACCCTGACCCGCTCGCCCCTGGGCAACTGGCGGTGGTGCGCCTCGGACCCCCAGTGCCTACCCTTGCCCGGTGCTTCGGTGGCGCGGGCCAGCGGCGAGCCGACCATGACGGCGTCGGCACCGCAGGCGATCGCCTTGGCGATGTCGCCGGATCGTCCGATCGACCCGTCTGCGATGACGTGGACGTAGCGTCCACCGGACTCGTCGAGATAGTCGCGCCGGGCCGCGGCGACATCGGCGACGGCCGAGGCCATCGGCACGGTCAGGCCGAGCACGGTCTTGGTGGTGTGTGCGCTGCCACCGCCGAAGCCGACCAGCACGCCGGCCGCGCCCGTTCGCATCAGGTGCAGCGCCGCCTGATGCGTGGCGCAGCCACCGACGATCACCGGCACGTCGAGCTCGTAGATGAACTGCTTGAGGTTGAGCGGCTCGGCCCGGCCGGACACGTGCTCGGCCGAGACCGTCGTCCCCCGGATGACGAACAGGTCGACGCCGGCGTCGAGTACGGCTTCGTGGTACCGCTTGACCCGCTGCGGCGACAGGGCCCCTGCGACGGTCACGCCGGCGTCGCGTATCTCGCGCAGCCGGCTGGCGATCAGCTCCTCGCGTACGGGTTCCTCGTAGAGCTTCTGTAGTCGCCGGGTGGCGTCGCCGTCGTCGAGCCCGGCGATCTCCTCCAACAACGGCGCCGGGTCGGGATAACGGGTCCACAGACCTTCGAGATCGAGGACGCCGAGTCCGCCGAGCTTGCCCAGCAGCACCGCCGTCGCAGGAGACATGACGGAGTCCATCGGCGCGGCCATCAGCGGGATCTCGAACCGGTACGCATCGATCTGCCAGTGGGTCGAGACCTCCTCCGGGTCGCGGGTGCGCCGGCTCGGCACGATCGCGATGTCGTCGAAGGCGTACGCCGCCCTGCCGCGCTTGCCCCGGCCGATCTCGATCTCCGTCACGCCGTGAAGGCTACCGAGCGGCGCGCCGATCGGTGCGGGCGCCGCCTCAGCGGGAGGAGTAGTTCGGGGCCTCGACCGTCATCTGGATGTCGTGCGGATGGGACTCCTTCAGGCCCGCCGACGTGATGCGGACGAACCGTCCCTTCTCCTTCAGGTCGGGGATCGTGCCGGCGCCGCAGTAGAACATCGACTGCCGCAGGCCGCCGACCAGTTGGTGGGCGACGGCGGCCAGCGGACCGCGGTACGGCACCTGGCCCTCGATCCCCTCGGGGACGAGCTTGTCGTCGCCGGGAAGGTCGGCCTGGTAGTAGCGGTCGCGGGAGTACGAGGTCTCCCTCCCCCGCTTCTGCAGTGCGCCGAGCGACCCCATGCCACGGTAGGACTTGAACTGCTTGCCGTTGACGAAGATCAGCCGTCCGGGACTCTCCTCGCACCCGGCCAGCAGCGATCCCAGCATCACGGTGTCGGCACCGGCGACAAGGGCCTTCGCGATGTCGCCCGAATACTGGAGCCCACCGTCTCCGATGACCGGTACCCCAGCCCTCGCGCAGGCCTGAGCGGCCTCGTGGATCGCCGTTACCTGCGGCACACCGATGCCGGCCACGACGCGGGTCGTGCAGATCGACCCGGGCCCTATACCCACCTTGACCGCGTCGGCGCCCGCATCGACAAGCGCCTGCGCGCCCTCGCGGGTCGCCACGTTGCCACCGACGACGTCGACGCCTGCCGCCGCGGACTCGGATTTCAGTCGCCGAACCATCTCCAGCAGGACGCTGGTGTGACCGTGTGCCGTGTCGACGACCAGGACGTCGACGCCGGTCTCGACGAGCGCCATGGAGCGCTGCCAAGCGTCGCCGAAGAACCCGACGGCGGCGCCGACGACGAGCCGGCCGTCGGCGTCCTTCGTGGCGTCGGGGAACTGTTCGGACTTCACGAAGTCCTTGACCGTGATGAGACCGGTCAGCCGCCCGTCGTCGTCGACGAGCGGGAGCTTCTCGATCTTGTGTTTGGCGAGCAGCGCGATGGCGTCATCGGGCCTGATGCCGACGGGTGCGGTGACGAGCGGCATCGGTGTCATGACCTCACGCACCCGACGGGTCGCGTGCTGGTCGGCGGGTACGAACCGGATGTCGCGGTTGGTGACGATGCCGACGAGGACGTCACGCTCGTCGACGACCGGCAGCCCCGAGATCCGGTACTGACCGCACAGCGCGTCGACCTCCGCCACGGTGGCGTCCGGGCCGGTGGTGACGGGGTCAGTGACCATGCCGGACTCGGAGCGTTTCACCATGTCGACCTGGCTCGCCTGGTCCTCGATCGACATGCTCCGGTGGAGCACTCCGAGCCCACCCTGGCGTGCCATCGCGATGGCCAGCCGGGCCTCCGTGACGGTGTCCATGGCCGAGGACAGCAGCGGGATCCGCACCGAGATGTTGCGGGTGACACGCGAGGTGGTGTCGACCTCGCTCGGGACGACGTCGGATTCTGCGGGCAGGAGCAGCACGTCGTCGAAGGTGAGTCCCAGCGGGGTGAACGGTTCGGGCACTCCGGCGTCCATGGGCATGTCTCATGCTATTCCGCCGTCGTCCGCGCCGGTGGACGCCGCCGCCGAGGCGCGCCCGGTCAGATCTGCCGCAGGCCGGCCAGCCGCTCTGCGGCCTCGGCGAGCACGTCGTCGTGCTTGCAGAATGCGAACCGGACCAGCGAGCGGGCGGCATCCGGGTCGTCGTGGAAGACCGCGACGGGAACCGCCGCCACGCCGACCAGATCGGGAAGCCGGAGGCAAAGCTCCATCCCGTCGTTGAAGCCGAGCGGCGCAGCGTCCGCCACGACGAAGTAGGTGCCGCTGGGCGGGAAGACGTCGAGACCGGCCGCCCGCAGCCCGGACACGAGCAGGTCGCGTTTGCGTTGCAGATCGGTGGCGAGGCCGACGTAGAAGTCGTCGCCGAGGCCGAGGGCGCGGGCCACTGCCGGCTGGAACGGGGCACCGTTGACGTAGGTGAGGAACTGCTTGACGGCGCGCACGGCGGCCGTGATCTCCGCAGGTGCGTGCAACCAGCCGATCTTCCAGCCGGTGACCGAGAACGTCTTGCCCGCTGACGAAATGGTGATCGTCCGGACGGCCATCCCCGGAAGTGACGCCATCGGGATGTGAGCGACTCCGTCGAATGTCTGGTGCTCGTACACCTCGTCGGCAACGACCAGCGCACCGTGCTCGCGCGCGAGTGCCGCGACGAGTTCGAGTTCCGCCCGGGTGAAGACCTTGCCGGTCGGGTTGTGCGGCGAGTTGAGCAGGACCAGCCGCGTGCGCTCGCTGAACGCCGACCGCAACGCTGCTTCGTCGAAGGAGAAATCTGGCTTTCGCAGGAGAACGGTCCGCCGTGACGCGCCGGAGAGCGCGATCGACGCGGCGTAGGAGTCGTAGTAGGGCTCGAACGTGACGACCTCGTCGCCCGGGCCGGTCAAGGCCAGGATGGTGGCCGCGACCGCCTCGGTGGCACCTGCAGTGACCAGCACCTCGGTGTCGGGGTCGACGTCGAGGCCGTAGAACCGTCGCTGATGCTCGGCGATCGCCTGCCGCAGTTCGGGGACGCCTGGGCCGGGCGGATACTGGTTCGCTCCGGACCTGATCGCGGCGACGGCGTCCTCCAGCAGGGACTGCGGACCGTCGGTGTCGGGGAAGCCCTGGCCCAGGTTGATCGCACCGGTGCGGACGGCCAGTGCGGACATCTCCGCGAAGATCGTCGCCACGAACGGGCGCATCCGCTCGACCAGCGGGGAGTCGCCCACCCTCATCACCTTCCCCCGATGATCATCGGCACTTCAGCGCCCGAACGCACCAGAAGCGCCGATGATCACGGGAGGACGTCATCAGTGGCCGTGGCCGTGCCCATGGCCGTGGCCGCCGGCGGCGACCGGCTCTGGCTCCTCCGGCTTGTCGACGACCAGGGCCTCGGTGGTGAGCAGCATGCCTGCGATCGAGGCGGCGTTCTGCAGCGCCGACCTGGTCACCTTCACCGGATCGATGACGCCGTCGGCGAACAGGTCGCCGTAGACGCCGGTGGCGGCGTTGAAACCCTCGCCGGCATCCTTGGTGCCCACCCGGGCGACGACGACGTGGCCGTTCTCGCCGGCGTTCTCGGCGATCCACCTCAGCGGCTCGCTCAGTGCCGCCCGAACGACGTTGAGCCCGGTGAGCTCGTCGCCGGCCAGATCGAGGTCGTCGAGGGCCGCAGCCGCCTGCAGCAGGGCCGACCCGCCGCCGGCGACGATGCCCTCCTCGATCGCGGCACGCGTCGCGGAGATGGCGTCCTCGATGCGGTGCTTGCGCTCCTTGAGCTCGACCTCGGTTGCGGCACCGACCTTGATGACGCAGACGCCGCCGGCCAACTTCGCCAGCCGCTCCTGCAGCTTCTCGCGGTCCCAGTCCGAGTCAGTGTTCTCGATCTCGACCCGGATCTGAGCGATGCGGGCTTCGACGTCCGCTGCCGGCCCGCCACCGTCGACAAGGGTCGATTCGTCCTTCGTCACGACGATCCGACGAGCCGTTCCGAGCACTTCGAGCCCGACCTGATCGAGCTTGAGGCCGACCTCGGGCGCGACGACCTGGGCGCCGGTGAGTACCGCCATGTCCTGCAGCGTCGCCTTGCGGCGGTCGCCGAAGCCGGGCGCCTTCACCGCGACGCTGGTGAAGGTGCCGCGGATCTTGTTGACGACGAGGGTCGACAACGCCTCGCCGTCGACGTCCTCGGCGACCACGAACAGCGCCTTGCCGGACTGGACGACCTTCTCCAGCAGCGGGAGCAGGTCGGCAACGGTCGAGATCTTGCCCTGGTGCAACAGCACGTAGGCGTCCTCGAGGACGGCCTCCATGCGCTCGGTGTCGGTCACCATGTACGGGCTGAGGTAGCCCTTGTCGAACTGCATGCCCTCGGTGAACTCGAGCTCGGTACCGAAGGTCTGCGACTCCTCGACGGTGATCACGCCGTCCTTGCCGACCTTGTCGAACGCGTCGGCGATCAGGTCACCGATCTGGGCGTCCTGCGCGCTGATGCCCGCGACGGCCGCGATCTCGGACTTCTCGTCGACCGGGCGGGCGGCGGCCAGCAGACGGTCGGCAACGGCCTCGACGGCCTGGTCGATCCCGCGCTTGACCGACAGCGGTGCGGCACCTGCCGTCACGGCCTTGAGCCCACGGTGCACCATCGACTGGGCCAGGACCGTCGCCGTGGTGGTGCCGTCGCCTGCCACGTCGTTGGTCTTGGTGGCGACCTCCTTGGCGAGCTGGGCGCCGAGGTTCTCGTACGGGTCTTCGAGCTCCACCTCGCGGGCGATCGTCACGCCGTCGTTGGTGATGGTCGGTGAGCCGAACTTCTTGTCGAGGACGACGTTGCGGCCCTTCGGGCCGAGCGTCACCCGGACGGTGTCCGCGAGGGCGTCGACGCCGCGCTCCAGCCGGCGACGCGCGTCCTCGTCGAACTCCAGGATCTTGGGCATGAGATGGGTCCCTTCGAACGGCATCACCCCGGGTACCGAGCTCCGGCTAGCGGAGCGGACCCGGGGCGTCGCCTGTCACGGTTGTGTCAGCGGTTCACTTCTCGATGATGGCCAGGACGTCACGACCGGACAGGATCAGCAGATCCTCGCCGTCGTACTTGACCTCGGTGCCGCCGTACTTGGAGTAGAGGACCTTGTCGCCGACGGCGACGTCGAGCGGGATCCGCTTCTCGCCGTCGTCGTCCCACCGGCCCTGGCCGACGGCGAGGACCTCGCCCTCCTGGGGCTTCTCCTTGGCGGTATCCGGAATGACGAGCCCGGACGCCGTGGTCTGCTCCGCGTCGAGCGGCCTGACCACGATCCTGTCCTCGAGCGGCTTGATGTTGACCGACACTTGCTGACCTCCCCTTTCGCGGGATGTCACGGGGTATTCGATGAGCGGACCCTTCCACCGTCGTCGCGGGTGCCGGTGGGCGGGACCGTTGGCACTCTCTGCCGGAGTGTGCCAACTGCGAACCTAGCACTCGGACCCGGTGAGTGCCAGCCGGGCCCACCACGACGCAGTACGGCTACGGCGCGGCGGCTCCGGCCTGGTCCTGCACCCACATCCCCAGCAGGCCGCGGAAGTGCGCGACGAAGCGCTCGTGCTCGTCGGGCGGGTACGTCGCCCGGACGGTGTCGACGAGAAGCCGGTCGAAGTCCGCGCCGTCCACCCAGTCGAGCACCACGTCGTCGAGGTGCGTGAGCCGGCGCGCACAGAACTCGAGGTAGCGCTCGGTCTCGAAGTACTCGTCCGCGAGCAGGCGGTAGGCCGTCATCTTGTCCTCGTAGGACAACTCATCCCGGTCGGCGACGGCGAAGTACCGGGCGGTGTCCAGGTCCAGCCTCGGGCGGCGGCCGGTGACGGTACAGAAGACCGTCCACCTCACCAGCGCCGTCATCGCCCAGGGGAAGTAGTAGTGGAGCGAGGTCAGCGCGACGTCGGGGCAGGCGTTCGCGTAATCGATCGGGTACGCGTCCGGCCCGAGTACCAGCGTCTCGCAGGAGTTGAACTCCCACCGGAAGAAGGCGTTGACCAGCCGCGAGATGGTGACCACCTCGTGGCCGACGTCCGGGCCGAGGAAGTCGTGAGAGACGGCATAACGGTCGTGCATCGGCAGTTCCGGACGGAATCGCATCACCATCGTCTCGGCACCGATCGACAGCGACCGCGCAAAGACCTCGTATCCCTCCACCGACTTCTGCAGGTGCATCAGGCGCTGCTCGGAGGCGTCGTAGGCGGCGTGCAGGTCCGCGCCGTCCCGGATCCGGGTCACGCCCACCCAGGCGCCGCCGTCGTACGGCTTCATGAACAGCGGGTAGCCCATCCGGTCGGCGACGGCGTCGAGGTCGAAGGGCTGGTTGTAGCGCTGCGCCGTGTACGCCCACTTCGCATGGTCGGGCGGGTTCTTGGGCGGCACGAGCACGGTGTCGGGCACCTTGAGCCCGAGCCGCATCATCGCGCAGTA
>JBOGDU010000060.1:0-13694 GCA_050743145.1 Jiangellaceae bacterium
GCTGTACCGCAACCGGGTGGCCGACACCATTCCCGCCACGGATCTGCCCGATGCCGAGCAGATCGTCGACGGTCTGCGCCGGGAGGCGTGCCGCGCGCACGCGCCCACCGTGAGCCCGACACCCACCCGGAGCCCGACGCCGACGCCCACGTCCGGCTCAGGTCTCGCAGTCCCGCCCGCACCCCGGCCGCGCTCGACGGCGCTGCCGCCCGATCCGACGCCAGTAACGCCCGCGCCGTCTCCGGGCCGCGTCACACCTGGGCAGGCCACATCTCCGACGCCGACCATCGTCCCGAGCCCGCTGCCCACCGCACCGCCGGGCTACCCCGGACTGGATTGCGTGGACGCGCCGTGACCAACGACCCCACGCTGGCTCCCCGCAGGGGCCGCGGTACCGAGCTCGTGCTGCTGATCTTCGCGGTCGGCATCGCCACGATGGCCTACGTCGCTGTCGACCTGGGCGCCCTCGGCCGGGTACCGCCGAACGCGGTGGCCTACCTCGCTGGGCTCTCCGTGATCACCGGAACCGCCCACATCGTGGTGCGCCGCTGGGCCCCGTTCGCCGATCCGGTCATCCTCCCGCTGGTGGTGACGCTCAACGGCCTGGGCCTGGCCATGATCCACCGCCTCGACCAGGCCGACGCCGCGGCCGCGGCTCTGGACGGCGAAGTCGCACCGCCCGTCGACGCCCCTGTCCAGCTCACCTGGATGGTCGTGGGCGTCGCGCTGTTCGTCCTCGTGCTCATCCTCATCCGCGATTACCGAATGCTCTCCCGGTTCACCTACACCGCCGGCCTGCTGGGGATCGTCCTGCTGCTCCTGCCGCTCGTGCCGGGCCTCGGCTACGCCGTGCGGGGAGCGCAGATCTGGATCCAGATCGGTCCGATGACCTTCCAGCCGGGCGAGGCCGCCAAGATCGTGCTGATCATCGCATTCGCCGGCTACCTGGTGCGGACCAAGGACGCGCTCGCCCTCGCCGGGCGCCGGGTGCTCGGCGTCGACCTGCCCAGAGCGCGCGACCTCGGTCCGATCCTCATCGTCTGGGTCACCGCGCTGGGTATCCTCGCCTTCCAACGCGACCTCGGCCCGTCGCTCCTGCTCTTCGGCATCTTCGTGCTGATGATCTACGTGGCGACGGAGCGGATCTCGTGGATTGTCGTCGGCGTGGCGCTCGGCCTGCTCGGCGGCCTCGCCGCGAACGCCGCGTTCAGCCACGTCCAGGCCCGCATCGAGGGCTGGCTCGACCCGTTCGCTGACACCGACCGGTTCGGCCAGATCGTGCAGTCGCTGTACGGCCTGGCGTACGGGGGACCGATCGGCACCGGGCTCGGCCTGGGACGGCCCGATCTCGTCCCGTTCGCCGAGAGTGACTTCATCGCGGCAGCCTTCGGCGAGGAGTTGGGTCTCGCCGGCCTGATGGCGATCATCCTCATCTATGCGCTGCTGGCCTCGCGCGGGCTTCGGGCGGCCCTGGTGCTGCGCGACCCGTTCGGCAAACTGCTCGCGACCGGCCTCGCGGCGGGCCTGTTGCTGCAGGTCTTCATCGTCGTCGGGGGCGTCACCAAGCTGATCCCGCTGACCGGCCTCACCACGCCGTTCCTCTCCCTGGGGGGCTCGTCGCTGGTCATGAACTGGGTGCTCGTGGCCCTGCTCATGCGGCTGTCCGACGCCGCCCGGCGCCCGGCGCCACCGCTCCAGCCGGTCACGGTCGACGACGCGGTGACGCAGGTGGTGAAGCTGCCGTGAACTCCCCGATCCGCAGGGTGGCCGCCGGTTGCATGCTGCTGGTGCTGGCGCTGCTGGCCAACATCACCTACGTCCAGGCCTTCCAGGCCGACGAGCTCAACGCCCGCTCGGACAACCGCCGGGTGTTGCTCGACGAGTACGCCCGCGAGCGCGGGCCGATCCTGGTCGGCGACGTGCCGGTCGCCCAGTCGGTACCGAGCGAGGGCGAGTTCGCCTACCTGCGCCAGTATCCGCAGGCGCTTCTCTACGCCCATGCCACGGGGTACTACTCGTTCGTGTTCGGGCGCAGTGCCGTCGAGCGCTCCCAGAACGCGATCCTCTCCGGCAACGACGACCGGCTTTTCGTCCGGCGGTTGGTCGACCTGGTGACCAACCGCGAACCTCAGGGCGGCACGGTCGAGCTGACGCTCGATCCGGCCGCGCAGGAGGCGGCCTACGAGGCGCTCGGCGACAACAAGGGCGCGGTCATCGCGCTCGACCCGTCGACCGGCGCGATCCTGGCGATGGTCAGCAAGCCCTCGTTCGACCCGAACCCACTGGCCAGCCACTCAGTCGCGGAGCAGCAGGCGGCGTGGGATGCGCTGCTGGCCGACGCCGACAAGCCCGACCGCAACCGTGCGACCGCCCAGACACTGCCGCCGGGTTCGGTCTTCAAGGTCGTGACGGCGGCTGCGGCGCTGGAGTCGGGCCGGTACGAACCCGACTCCGAGGTCCCCGGACCTGCGTCCTACGACCTGCCGCAGTCGACCCGCGAACTGCCGAACCAGGGCGGCCGGCCGTGCGGCTCGGGCCCCGAGCAGCTCACGACCATCGCCAACGCGCTGCGGGTGTCGTGCAACACCGCGTTCGCCTACCTCGGAAACGACCTCGGTGACGACGCGTTGCGCGACCAGGCCGAGCGCTTCGGCTTCAACAGCGAGCCGCTGGCCGACGAGGACCTCAACGCCGCCACCAGTGTGTTCCCGGCCGAACTGGACCCCCCGCAGACCGCCCTGGCCGCGATCGGCCAGTTCGACGTCCGGGCCACCCCACTGCAGATCGCCATGACCTCGGCGGCGGTCGCCAACGGCGGCGTGCTCATGAACCCCTATCTCATCGAGGAGGTCAGGCTGCCCGACGCCGTCACCGTGCTGGAGCAGACCGATCCCGAGGAACTGTCCCGCGCCATGTCCACCGACTCGGCGCGCGAACTCACGGGCATGATGGTCGACGTCGTCGAGAACGGCACCGGCGAAAACGCCCAGATGGACGGCGTATCGGTCGCCGGAAAGACCGGCACCGCGCAGACCACCGAGGACCGGCCCCCCTATGCGTGGTTCACCTCGTTCGCGCCGGCCGACGATCCGCAGGTTGCCGTTGCCGTGGTCATCGAGGAGGCTCCGGACACCGCTCGCGACGACATCGGCGGCGGCCGCCTGGCCGCTCCGGTCGCACGAGCCGTCATGGAGGCGGTGCTCGGGTCGTGACCACCCTCACCGCTACCGGCCAGATTCTCGCCGGACGATACGCGCTGACCCGGTTCGTGGCCGGCGGCTCGATGGGCGAGGTCTGGGAGGCCACCGACACCAGGATGCATCGGGTCGTCGCCGTCAAGGTGCTGCGCCCCGAGTTCGCCCGCGACCCCGTGGCCGTCGAACGTTTCCGCACCGAGGCTCGGTTGGCGGCCCGGCTCACACATCCCGGAATCGCCCGTGTCCACGACGTCGACGACGGCCTGTCCCCGGACGACCCGCTCTGGATGGTGCAGGAGTACGTCCCCGGCCGGCCGCTGTCCAACCTGCTCGTGATGGCCGACCCGCTTCCACCGCAGCGGGTCGCGGACCTCATCGGACAGGCCGCCGTGGCCGTACATGCGGCACACCAGGCCGGCGTCGTCCACCGCGACCTCACGCCCGGCAACATGCTCGTCACCGACGACGACGTCGTCAAGATCACCGACTTCGGCATCGCACGCGCTTCTGGCCTCGTGCCGCTCACCGCCACCGGTCAGATACTCGGCGCCGCCGCCTACCTCTCGCCGGAGCAGGTCCGGGGCCGTCCGGCCACCGTGGCGAGCGACATCTACACCCTCGGCGTGGTCCTGTACGAGTGCCTGGCGGGGGCGCGTCCGTTCACCGGGGCCAACGCGGTCGAGGTCGCGCGAGCTCACCTGGACCGGGACCCGGCGCCGCTGCCGGCCGCTGTCCCCGAAAGGCTGAGCGCTGTGACGGCGGCGGCGATGGCGAAAGATCCTGCCGACCGGCCCGCGACCGCCGCCGAGCTCGCCCAGCTGTTGCGCGCCGCCCGTGCCGAACTGGTCCCGAGGGGATCCGCCGCCGAGCCCGTCGTTCCCGCCGTCGACGAGCAGGCCGCCCAGCAGGCCCGGATGCGTCAGACTAGGCCCCTCCCACGGTCACATCGCGCCGCGCCGCCGCCGGCGGCGGAGACTCTAGCGGCCTCCGCCTCAGCAACGCTGGCGGCTGCTGCGGACGAGATGCGTACTCTTAGGCGGACCTGGTCGCCCGTGGTCTCTCGGCAGCTCAGGGAAGCCTGGACGAAGTACCCCGTGTCACGGGTGGGTGCGGCCGGGATCGCCCTGCTGCTGCTCGTCGTCCTGGCCGTGGTGTGGGGCGGCTCCGAGCCATCCGGCGCCCCCGCGCCCAGCACAACGGAGCCGGGTGCGGGTACCGTGCGCGTGGTCGACGATCCAGGAAAGGGCGAGGGATGAGCGAGCCGCGACTCCTCGGAGATCGCTACGAGCTTGGTGAGGTACTCGGCCGCGGCGGCATGGCGGAGGTCCGCCGTGGACGCGACCGGCGCCTGGGTCGCATCGTCGCGATCAAGATGCTGCGGGTCGACCACGCGGCCGACGCCACCTTCCAGGCGCGGTTCCGCCGGGAGGCCCAGTCCGCAGCCTCGTTGAACCACCGCAGCATCGTCGCCGTCTACGACACCGGCGAGGACGTGGTCGACGGTCACCGGATCCCCTACATCGTCATGGAGTACGTAGAGGGCCGGACATTGCGCGAGCTGCTGCACGAGCGGGCTCGGTTCACCCCGGAGCGCTCGATCGAGGTCATCATGGGCGTGCTCGACGCCCTCGAGTACAGCCACCGCGCCGGCATCGTCCACCGCGACATCAAGCCGGGCAACGTGATGATCACCGGGTCCGGCGAGGTCAAGGTCATGGACTTCGGCATCGCCCGGTCCCTGGCCGACACCGGCGTGACGCTCACCCAGACGGCGGCCGTCGTCGGTACCGCGCAGTACATCTCACCCGAGCAGGCCCGCGGCGAGCAGGCCGATGCCCGCAGCGACCTCTATGCCACCGGCTGCGTCCTCTACGAGCTGCTGACCGGACGGCCACCCTTCGTCGGCGAGTCGGTGGTGTCCGTCGCCGTATCGCACGTGCGCGAGATGCCGACCCCACCGTCGGCGCTCGATCCGTCGATCCCCCGCGACGTCGACGCGATCGTCATGAAGTCGCTCGCCAAGGAGCGGCTCGAGCGTTACCAGAGTGCCTTCGAGATGCGTGCCGACCTCGAACGGGCGTCCGCCGGGCTGCCGGTTGCCGCGGCACACAACACATCGGCGGCCACGCAGCTCATCGCCCCGGCGGCCGCCGGTTACGACCAGTACGCCACCGCCACAGAGCTCGACCAGATGCCCGAGGAGGAGGAGTACGAACCGGAGCCGCGCGGCATGACCTGGCGCAAGCTCGTGCTCGCCGCTCTGGCCATCCTCGCGGTGGCGGCGCTCATCGGGTACCTCGCGTTCCGTGGTGACGACGGCGGGGGCGAACAGGCCAGGGTTCCCGACATCGTGGGTTCCACGCTCGAGGAGGCGCAGACCCTCATCGAGGGGCGCGACCTGGTCATGGGCACGCCGGTCGAGCAGCCGACGACCAACGAGGACGAGATCGGCATCGTGCTGTCCCAGGATCCGGCCTTCAACACCACAGTGGAGCCGGGATCGACCGTGACGCCGACGGTCGGCGTGGCACCTGACCCGGTCGCCGTTCCGGCCAACCTGGTCGGGATGACTCAGGAGGAGGCCGAGGCGGCGATCACCGCGGCCGGCCTGACCGTGGGCGAGGTGACTCCGGACGAGGACAGCGACGAGGACCCCGGAACCGTCACCGCCACCGACCCTGCCTCCGGCGAGGAGGTGCCCCCGGGGACCGCTGTCAGTCTCACGGTGGCCCGTGCGCCCGAACAGGTCGTGGTGCCCTCGGTCATCGGTCGTTCCCTCGAGGACGCCCAGGCAGCGATCCAGGACGCCGGTCTGGCGCTCGGCAACGTCGAGAGCCGCCAGAGCGACCGACCCCAGAACGAGGTGCTCGAGACCGACCCCGCCGGCGGTACCGAGGTCGACCCGGGGTCGACGGTCAACGTCGCCATCTCCACGGGCCAGGGGACCGTCGAGGTGCCCGACGTCACCGGTCAACCACAGGGGGCCGCCGAGGCGACCCTGCGACAGCAGGGGTTCAACGTCATCCCGCAAGTGGAGGAGAACTGCGAAGAGGACAACGGAGAGGTCTTCGCCCAGGACCCGGAGGGGGGCACCGAGGTGAACCAGGGCGCCAACGTCGTGATCCGCGTGGCGCAGGAGCCACAGGGGGGCTGCCCGGACTGACCTCGCCCTGTCCCCACCACATTTGCCGCCAACTTGTGGCGGGTTGGACACGCCTCAGAGCGCGGTCAGGCGTGTCGAACCCGCCACAAGTGCGGGGCAGGTTCGTGGGGGCCCTGCGCGGGATCTGCGGGGAGGGTTCCCGACACCACGGGCGCGAGGCCGGCGGAGCGGGCGACGGCTCCCGGGTCGCCACACACCTCCAGCCAGTTGGCGAGCAACAGGTGTCCGCCCTCGGTGAGCACCGATTCCGGGTGGAACTGCACGCCCTCGACGTCGACCTCGCGGTGGCGTAGCGCCATGAGCACGCCGCCGACCGTCCGTCCGGTCACCTGCAGCACGTCGGGCACGGTCGACGGCTCGATGGCGAGGGAGTGGTAGCGGGTGGCCGTGAACGGATCGGGGAGGCCGGACAGCACACCGACACCGTCGTGGTGGACCGCGCTGGTCTTCCCGTGCAGCAGTTCCGGCGCTCGGCCCACCGTGGCTCCGTACGCGACGCCGATCGCCTGCAGACCCAGGCACACGCCGAAGACCGGAACGCGTCCGGCACAGCTACGAACCATGTCGACGCAGACGCCCGCGCGTTCTGGGGTGCCGGGGCCGGGTGAGAGCAGCACGCCGTCGTATCCCAGCGCGTCGTCGCTGCCGATCTCGTCGTTACGATGCACGTCGCACTGCGCGCCGAGCTGGGCGAGGTACTGCACCAGGTTGAACACGAAGCTGTCGTAGTTGTCGACGACCAGGATCCGGCGCGCACTCATGACCCGACGTCTCCCGACACGTCGATGGGGCCCGCATAGGCGGGCAGCGTGACCGAGCGCTCGCGGTCGACCTGGTAGCCGAGGCCGATGAAATCGGCGTACTGGCGGTAGTTGGTGACGTCGTCGGACTCGTCGAGGGCGTCTTCCAACGCGTCGGTGTCGCCGATCGCGGTGATCGTGTACGGCGGCGCGTACCGGCGGCCCTGCAGGAGCAGCACCGGACCCACGCAGCGAATGGTGCTGGTCGCCACGATCCGCTGGTCCATGACCATCATCGCCTCGGCGCCACCTGCCCACAGAGCGTTGATCACACCCTCGAGATCCTGTTGATGGACGAGGTAGTCGTCGAGTTGAGTGCCGGGCGCGAGCTCCTCGTCGGTGGCCGGCAGCGGAGCGTCGTCGAGCCTGACCGTCAGCCCTGGCCCCTCGACAGCCGTGAAGCCCGCGATCGGCTGGAGTTCGTCGATCTGCCGCTGGAGGTCACCGACGCCGGCGCTGGCCTTCTCGGCGGTGAGAGCGTCGACCTCGTCGGACAACTCCTCGACTTCGGCCGCGAGCTCCAGAGTGCGGCGCTCCTCGGCGCGGACCAGATCGGCGAGGTCGGTGTGCTGGCCGGGACGCAGGTCGTTGCCGTCGGCTGCGCGCGCGCTGGTGACCAGCAGTGCCCCGCACAGCGCCAGCGCCACGGGTGCGACGAACCGCCACGCACTCCTGCTCCGCTCGGTACGGGCCACCAACCGCACCTCCTCAGGTCCCGGCACACGATGCAGTGACTACGCTATCTGCCAGGTCGCGCGGGCGAGCCCGCACGCACGGCCCCGAACCGAGAGGACGACCGCAGTGCCCAGGAGCCGCATCCGCCGCAAGGCAGACTTCACGCCTCCGTCGGGGGGCCAGGCCAGCAGAGCCGGCGTCTCCGGCCGCTGGATCGCGCCCACGATGGTCACGCTGCTGGTGCTCGGGCTGGCCTGGATCGTCGTCTATTACGTCACCGAGGCCGACCTCCCGCTCATGCGCCAGCTCGGCGGCTGGAACCTCGTGATCGGCATGGGCCTGATCACCGGAGGCTTCGTCGCCGCCACCAAGTGGAAGTAGACGCGGCCTTCGTCCACAGGGACCGTACACAGCTGTGATTACACCGATGTGATTCGTCCCCACTGGGGACAACTGCTGTGGATAACTTCTCCCCATGGACGGGAGGTCAGGCGACGAGCAGGGCCATCAGCGCCACGATCCCGCCGACGACGACCATGCAGGCTGTGACCGAGTAGAGGGCGCGCTGCTTGCGGGGCGCGTGGGCGAAGGCGTACGCGAGCAGAGCGCCGGTGACCAGACCGCCCAGGTGGGCCCGCCAGTCGATGCCCGAGACGACGAACCCGAAGACGACGTTGATGCCCAGGATCACCAGCACCGCGGACACGTCGCGGCCGAACCGGCGCATCACCACGAACAGCGCGCCCATCAGCCCGAACACGGCACCCGAGGCACCGGAGGAGATACCGCCGTCGGCCAGTCCGAGCAGGGACGCCGCACTGCCGCCCAGCGCCGACACGAGATACAGCGCGAGGAACCGCGAGCGTCCGAGGACGGGCTCCAGCAGGCCGCCGAGGATCCACAGCGCATACATGTTGAGCCCGATGTGCCAGAACTGTTCGTGGACGAACGCCGCGGTGATCATCCGGTACCACTCGCCGTCGAGAACCCCGATCGGTTCGCCCTGGAAGCTCATCAGCGTCGCCAAGGCGAACCGGCCGACCACCTCGATCTGGCCCACGAGCATTCCGACGAGCCACACGCCCACGTTGATGCCGATGAGGATCTTGGTCACCAGGTCGCTGCGCTCGCGGACCTGGCCGCCGAGGACGGTCGTGGGCTGCCGGACACCCTTGCTGCCCTCGGCGATGCACTCGGGGCACTGGAAGCCCACCGGTGCCGCCGTCATGCAGTCCGGGCAGATGTAGCGTTCGCAGCGCGAACAGCGGATGTAGGTCTCGCGTCCGGGATGCCGGTAGCAAGCGGGTGCGCTGCTCCTCGGCGCCTCCGGCTTGGTGCCGTCGACGCCGCCGGGAGAGCCGGACATCGTCACAGGCCTAGGCCGTGTGGCGCGCGACTATGACGCTGTCGACCGTGACCGGCGCGGTCGGGCGCTCCGACCGGTCGGTCTCGACCGTTGCGATCGAGTCGACGACCTCACGGCTCGACGCGTCGGCAACCTCACCGAAGATCGTGTGCTTGAAGTTCAACCAGGTCGTGGGACCCACCGTGATGAAGAACTGCGACCCGTTGGTGTTGGTGCCCGCGTTGGCCATTGCCAGCAGGTAGGGCCGGTCGAAAGACAGCTCGGGATGGAACTCGTCGGCGAACTCGTAGCCCGGACCGCCCCGGCCGGTGCCCAACGGGTCGCCGCCCTGGATCATGAAACCGGAGATCACCCGGTGGAACGTGGTGCCGTCGAACAGCTTCGCCGAGGTCTTCTGCCCGGTGCGCGGGTCGACCCACTCCCGGCTCCCCTCGGCCAGTTCGACGAAGTTGCGCACGGTCTTCGGTGCCTGATCCGGGAACAGCTTCACGGTGATGTCGCCGTGGTTGGTGGACATGGTGGCGTACAGCTCGTCGGCCACAGTGTGCCTTTCACGTCGGAGTCGAACCCGCCCATCCTCGCATGGCACCGCAGCACTGGGCATTCGGGTTCAGACGCGGCATGATCGTGCTCTGTACGGGGAAGGGGCCTGTCACGAGACCCGAGGAGGCCCGTGTGTCTGCACTGTCCGATTTCCGGCACCGTATGAGCAACGGCGGCGCCAGTCGCTCGGCCTCGGAGGCCGTCGAATCCGCCCGGCAGGCGGCCGACACGGCACAGAAGGCGGCCAAGCGGGCCGCACGGAAGGCCGGTCGCGCCAGCGCTGAGGGCGTCGAGCTGGCCATGACGAAGATCCCGCCCGCGGTCGAGTCCGCCAAGGAGCGCTTGACGCCGGCGGCGCTGAGCGCGCGCAACGCCTTCCTCGAAGACGTCGTTCCCATGGTCGCCGCGGCGGTGGTCGCAGCGGCAGACCGGCTGGCAGCCGGGGCCAGCGAGGTGTCGGAGCGCTCCATCGCGGTCGTCGAGAAGCCTCGCAAGCGGCGCCGGCGGCGTGTGCTGTTGCTGATTCTGGCCGGGTTCACTGCCGCGGGAGCGGGCGCCGCTGCTGTGCTCCGCAGAAGGGGCGGCGAAGCACAGCAATGGACCACCTACGACCCGGCCGCCGCGCCGTGGGCACCGACACCGCCGGAGGGTGAGGACATGGTCCGCGGCAGGGCCGACGACGCAGCCGGCTCCTCGCCGACCGAGGCCGTCGCCGACGCCGAGGACCGGCCGCACGAGCCCACCACTCCGCAGGCACCCGCCGCCGAGACCGTCCTGGACGGGAAGCCACCCGCCGCGACAACGCCGGCCAAGAAGGCGACGCCGAAGAAGGCGGCACCCTCCAAACGGTCGGCGGCCAAGAAGACCGCTCCGCCGAAGAAGAACGCGCCACCAGGGCCATGAGGCGTCTGGGGGCAACCGCCCTCAGACGAGGATGCAGGTGATCTCGAGGATGACCTGGTAGGCGCTCACCACCGTTCTGCCGAGGGTGAAGCCGGTTCCGTGTGACCCTGCGACGTCGGAGAATCGCAGTCGTGCGCATCCTGGTGATCGGTGGGTCCGTCTTCCTCGGGCGGGCCTTCGTGGCCGAGGCACTGCGACGCGGTGACGACGTGACGACGTTCAACCGGGGCATCACCGGCGTCGACGTGCCAGGCGTCGAGCCGGTGCGTGGCGACCGGACGGTGACCGCAGACCTCGAGCGTCTCGCCGATGGCCGTCGCTGGGATGCCGTGATAGACGTGTGCGGCTTCGTCCCCCGCAACGTGAGCGAGTCGGCACGCATCCTGTCCGGCCACGCCGATGCGTACGCCTTCGTCTCCAGCATCTCCGCCTTCCCCGGCTGGCCGGCGCACCCGGTCGACGAAAGCTCGGCGAGGCACGAGTGCAGCCCCGATGCCGGTCCGGACGACGGCGACTACGGCCAGCTCAAGGCCGGCTGCGAGAGTGCAGTCCAGGAGGACTTCGACGGCCGGGTGCTGCTGCTCAACCCCGGTTTGATCCTCGGACCGCACGAGAACGTGGGGCGGTTGCCGTGGTGGCTGCACAGGATCGCCGACGGTGGCGCGGTTCTCGCGCCCGGTGACCCCGACGTCGAGATGCAGGTCATCGACGCCCGCGACATCGCCATCTTCGGTCTGGACCACCTGCACGCCGGTGCCGAGGGCCGCTTCCTCACCAGCGGCCCGCCCGGCAACACGACGTTCGGTCGCTGGCTCGGCGACTGCGTCGCTGTGACCGGATCGGACGCTGAGCTGGTCTGGGTGCCGGACGACGTCCTGGCCGAGCACCACGTCGAGATGTGGACCGAGCTACCGCTGTGGCTACCCGCTGGCCCGGACACCGCCGGCACTTGGCACGCATCGGTCGACAGGGCATTGGCTGCGGGCCTGACCTGTCGCCCGGTCGTCGACACCGTCAGGGACACCTGGTCCTGGATGACGGCGGACGGCATCGACACGCTCCCCACCTACCGTGACACACCCGACCACGGCATCGACCCCGGCAAGGAGCAGGAGATCCTGGCCGCCTGGGCAGCCACCCACCGGTAGCGCCGTCGCGCCGGTCTCCCGCCGCGATCAGGGTAGGAAGAGGGTGGAGTCGCCGAACTCGTGCCAGAGATAGCGGTGTTCGACGGCCGCGTCGTAAGCGGCGGCCACCAGCCCGGGCCCGGCGACTGCTTCGAGCAGTAGGAGGTGGCTGGCCTGTGGGGCGTGCAGCCCGGTCACCAGGCCCGTCACCGCGCGGCCCGGCCGGTCCGGACCCAGTACCAGGTCGGTCCAGCCGCTCGCCGCGTGCACGGTTCCGTCCGGCGCGGCCGCGGATTCCAGCGCACGGACGACGGTCGTCCCGACCGCCACGACCCGCCCACCCCCGCCTCGGGCGTGCGTCACCTGACGTGCGGTGGTACTGGGCACCTCGAAGCGTTCAGGTGTCGGGGGCTCGTGCAGCTCCGGGCTCGAGACACCGGCGTGGAGAACGATCGGCGCGATGGCCACGCCACGCGCGACCAGCCGCACCACCAGCGGTGTCGTGAAGGGCCGCCCGGCGCTGGCCATTTCGGCACTGCCGGGCTGCGTGGCGAAGACGGTCTGGTGGTCGGCCAGGGGGAACCGACGCGCGAGGTAGGAGTACCCGATCGGCCGGCCGTGCCGGGCCAGGTAGCCGGGGAGATCGACGGCGGGTGAGACCGTTGCCCGCCACAGCCGGGAGGCCGGGGCCGACGGGTCGGGGTAGGCGGCCAGGAGGTGGACGGCTGACCCGCCGGGCATCCCGAGGCGGTCACCGGCCGTCCTGCCGAGGTCGGGCCCGCTGCGATCCGGGCGCCGTACCTCCACGACCCACTGACCGTCGTCCAGCACGGTCGAGACGTGCAGCGGCCTGGACCTGCCGTCGGCGAGGCGCGCGTCGAGCGCGGCGGGCAGCGTCGCCGACGTGTTCACGACAAGGAGGTCGCCCGGCTCCAGCAGGTCGGGCAGTTCGCGAAAGCGCCGGTGCTCGATGCCGGGAGACGACGACGGCCCACGCGCAACGAGCAGCCGAACCCCGTCGCGCGGGATTCCGCGGCGCTCGGGGGGTGCCACGGCCTCGCTGCCGGGTGGAGGGGTGAACCGCGTCGAGGGAGCGACGATCTGCTGCGTGGTCATGGTGACCGCACCAGGTCGGAGGCCCGGTAGCGTCCGCTGGGCAGGTCTCCGTCGACCAGCGCCAGCAGCGCCGGCACCACCGCCTCCGGCGCCGCCCGGTCGCTGATGTCCTCCCCGGGAAATGCCTGCTGCTGCAGGTCGGTCGCCATGTCGCCAGGGTCGAACGCATAGACACGCAGCCCCGGATGCTCGGCGGCGAGCACGGCGCTGAGTTGGTCGAGCGCCGCTTTTGCCGACCCGTACCCGCCCCACCCCTCGTAGGCCTCGACCGCCGCGTCCGACGTCACGTCGACGATGACGCCCGCCCTCTTCTCCAGGTGCGGCAGGACCCGTTGCGCCAGGCCCAGCGGCGCGATCGTGTTCACCGCGTACACCTGCTCGAGCACGTCCAGCGGAAAGTCGGCGAGCCGGGGTTGCGGGCTGAGCCCCAGCACGCTGGCGTTGTTGACGAGCAGGTCGAGCCCTCCCGCTGCGGCGACGGCGTCGGCCAGTTGGTGGCGGTGGCCGGGGTCGGCGACATCGCCCGGGATTGCGGTGATCGTGCCTGCCGCCGGGAGCAGCGCGTCGACGGCCTCGCCCAGCCGCCCGGCGTCACGGCCGTCGACGACGACGTGCCAGCCGCTGCGGACGAGGTCTGCCGTCAGCGCGCGACCGAGGCCGCGAGAGGCCCCGGTGACGAGCGCGACTCTGCTGCGGTCACTGAAGGTCATGCCGCCAGCGTGCAAGTTCAAGTAAACATGAAGTCAAGCGGCGAGGCCGACCGGCGGCGAGGGCCGGCCGCATGCGGAGGCGGGCGTCTAGACC
>JBOGDU010000061.1:0-12737 GCA_050743145.1 Jiangellaceae bacterium
ATCGCCGGCAGGCCGTCGGCGCCGAGCGGGTTCGGCTCGCCCCATGTTCCGGACGCGTCGATCACGGCCCGGGCGGTGATCCGTCCCGCGACGCCGTCGGCACCGACGGTGTGGACCGTGAGCGGTTCGGTCTCGCGCAGCGCGTCGACCACACGGTCGCGCCCACGGCGTGTCACTCCGATCACCCTGGTGCCGAGCCGCACGCGTTCACCCAGGGCCTTCGCCAGCGGGTCCAGGTAGCGCTCCGCCCAGTGCTCCCCGGTGGGGTACGACGAGGGGTTCGGCCACTCCCACCCGGCGCTCTCCAGCACCCGGATGGCGGGGGCGTCTACCACCTCGCCCCACGGCGAGAACAGCCGGACGTGGCACCATTGCCGTACGGCAGCGCCGACCTGGTCCCCGGCCTCGAGGACGACGTGGTCGAGGCCCCGGTCCAGTAGGTGCGTCGCCGCCGCCAGCCCGACCGGGCCGCCGCCCACCACGACGACCGGGAGTTCGCGCTCCACGGCGCACCTCCCTTCATCGACACGCATCGATTGATGCCCGGACTATATCGATCGTCGTCGATGGACGCAACCATCGATCCGGGTCGATAATGTTGGCCATGACGACTGCGCTGACCCTGACGCCTGTGCTGCCCGAAGCGGAGGCTGCGACGTATGCCGACTGGTTCGCCTGCCTGGCAGACCCGACCCGGGTACGTGTGCTGCACGCCGTGGCGACGGCAGGTGGCGAGACGACGGTGGGAACACTGGCCGAGGTCGTCGGGATCAGCCAGTCCACCTGCTCGCACCACGTGCGCAGGCTTGCCGACGTCGGCTTCGTCCACCTGCGCAGAGACGGTACGGCCACCCGGGTATCGATCAACCAGGCGTGCTGCACCGGGCTGCCTCACGCCGCGGACGCGGTCATGGGTGCCCTCTCGACACGGCCGCGCTGGCCGGACGACCGTCCCGAGGACGTCACCGTGCGCGCCCTCGGTGCGGACGATTGGCCGCACGTGCGCCGCATCTACGCCGAGGGCATCGCCACGCGCGACGCTACGTTCGAGACGTCCGTGCCGAGCCGTCCGACCCTGGACGGTGCGTGGCTGCCCGAGCACCGGTGGGTCGCCGAGATCGACGGAGCAGTGGCCGGCTGGGCCGCCGTCGCTGGGGTGTCGAGCCGAGCGTGCTACGCGGGCGTCGGCGAGACCTCCGTCTACGTCGGCGAGGGTTACCGAGGTCGTGGTGTGGGCACGGCATTGCTGCACCGCCAGGTCACGGCGGCCGATGCCGGCGGCCTCTGGACCTTGCAGACATCGATCTTCCCCGAGAACAGGGCCAGCCTCACGCTGCACCACTCGGCCGGCTTCCGCACCCTCGGGGTCCGCGAGCGCATCGCCCAGCTCGACGGCGTCTGGCGCGACACGATCCTGCTCGAACGCCGCAGCCCTTCCTGACGATGAACCCGGCCTTGACACGAGCCTTGTACCACAACGATCATTGACTCAATGTCTATTGACTCAAGTGCAGGATCAATGGGTTCGGCGGCGCCGGACAGCCGCGTGCTCCGGGCCGACGACGTGGCCGCGCGCGTCCGCGTCCATGCCGCTCTCGGCGAGCCGTCGAGGCTGGCCGTGGTCGACCGACTGGTCGTGGGCGACGCTTCGCCGGGCGAGCTGGCCGACGCCCTCGGGCTGCCTGGCAACCTGCTGGCCCACCATCTGAGGGTGCTCGAGCAAGCCGGGGTCGTCCACCGGAGCCGCTCCGAGGGAGACCGTCGGCGCACCTATCTCAGCCTCGTGCCGGCCGCCATGATCGCGCTCGTGCCGCGGGCCCTCGTCCGCGCTCCGCGGGTGGTGTTCATCTGCAGCCACAACTCCGCCCGTTCGCAGCTCGCCGCGGCGCTCTGGTCGCGCCGGAGCACGGTCCCGACGGCCTCGGCGGGCACGCACCCGGCTGGCCGAGTGCATCCTGGCGCCATCGCCGCCGCCCGTCGGCACCGGCTGGGTCTCCGCTCGGGCCGACCGATCCACGTCGCCGACGTTCTGCTTCCCGACGATCTGGTCGTCGCGGTGTGTGACACCGCCCACGAACACCTCGGCCCCAGCGCAACAAACCGGCTGCATTGGTCGGTCCCCGACCCCGTACGAGCGGGCACCGACGATGCCTTCGAACACGCCGTCACCGACATCGCAGACCGCGTCGGTCGCCTCGCCGATGTCGTCGAGACCAGTTGAGGAGAGATCTTTGATGAGCCGGACCTGGACCCGTCAGGGCATCACCCTCGAACAGGGCCTCGCCGACGACGGGAAGCCCACGGTCCTGTTCCTGTGTGTGCACAACGCCGGCCGCTCCCAGATGGCCATGGGCTTCTTCGAGCATCTGGCCGGCGGCCGGGCCGTCGGGTGGTCGGGCGGCTCCGAACCCGGATCGGAGGTCAACCCGGCTGCGATCGCGGCGATGCGCGAGCGCGGCATCGACATCTCCGCCGAGTTCCCCAAGCCCTGGACCGACGACGTCGTCCGTGCCGCGGACGTCGTCATCACCATGGGCTGCGGCGACGCCTGCCCGATCGTCCCGGGGAAGCGGTACGAGGAGTGGAGCCTCGACGATCCGTCCGGACTCGAGGTCGACGACGTCCGCCCCATCCGCGACGAGATCGAGCGGCGGGTGCGTCGCCTGCTCGACGAGTTGGGTGTCCGCGTCACGGGCTGATTGCGCGCTGCGTCCCGCTCAGCCGAAGCGGCCGGAGATGTAGTCCTCGGTGCGGGAGTCCTCGGGGTTGGTGAAGATCTTGCTGGTCAGGTCGTACTCGACCAGTTCGCCGTAGCGCTGGCCCCTGTCGTCCACGTTGGCGGTGAAGAACGCCGTCCGGTCGCTGACCCGCGCAGCCTGCTGCATGTTGTGCGTCACGATGATGATCGTGAACTCCTCCACCAGGTCGTGCATGAGGTCCTCGATCTTGGACGTCGCGATCGGGTCGAGTGCCGAGCACGGTTCGTCCATCAGGATGACCTCGGGGTTGGTCGCGATGGCCCGGGCGATGCACAGGCGCTGCTGTTGGCCGCCGGAGAGCGAAAGGCCGTTCTGGTCGAGCTTGTCCTTGACCTCGTCCCACAGGGCCGCGGCGACCAGGGCGTGCTCGACCCGGTCGGCCAGCGCGGACTTCGAGAGCTTCATGCCGGTGACCTTGGGGCCGTAGGCGACGTTGTCGAAGATCGACTTCGGGAAGGGGTTCGGCTTCTGGAAAACCATGCCGACCCGGCGGCGGACCTCGATGGGGTCGACGTCCTTCGCATAGAGGTCCTGGCCGTGGAAAAGGATCTTGCCCTCGACCCGCGCGGTGGGGATCAGGTCGTTCATCCGGTCGAAACAGCGGATCACCGTCGACTTGCCGCAGCCGGACGGCCCGATCAGCGCGGTGATGTCGTTACGGCCGATCAGCATGTCGACATCGCGGACGGCGTGGAAGTCGCCGTAGAAGATGTTGAGCTTCTCGACGGCGATCAGTGGGTCCAGCGGCCCCACCTCGCGCCCGCCATCGTGCGCGTCTCCGGGCCGCGGTGGTGCGAACGTGGCACGGCCAGCTGCGCCTGGGCTGTCGGGGGGGTTGTTGCCCGCCGTCGTCACCGCGATCGTGACCTGCTCGGTCATCTCGTCTCTCGTCTCGCCGTCGGGTGCGTGCACGGGTTCACCAGCGCCGCTGGTACTTGTTGCGGATGAAGATCGCCACCGAGTTCATCGCGAGCATGATGACGAGCAGCACGATGATCAAAGCGCTGGAGAGGATGATGAAGTCCTCTTGCGGTCGCTGTGCATAGCTGTAGATCTGCATCGGCAGCGTCGTGAACCGGTCGTAGATGCTGGCCGGGTTGAAGGTGACGGTCAGAGCCACTCCGATGATCACCAATGGCGCCGCCTCGCCGATGGCACGGGACAGCGCCAGGATGGAGCCGGTCGCGATCCCGGGCACGCTGTTCGGCAGGATGGTCCGCCAGATCGTCTGCCATCGGGTCGCGCCGAGAGCCAGGGAGCCGTCCCGGATCGAGTCGGGCACGGCGCGGATCGCCTCGCGACTGGAGATGATGACGACGGGCAGGACGAGCAAGGCCAAGATGATCATGCCGGCGAGCAGGACCGGACCCAACGACAGCGGGCCGCGGACGACCAGGCCGAGCCCGAGGATCCCGTAGACGACGCTGGGTACGGCCGCGAGGTTCTGGATGTTCACCTCGATCAGCCGGTTGTACCACCTCTCCTGATCGGCGTACTCCTCGAGATAGATCGCCGACATGACCCCGAGCGGCAGGATGATCACCGCCGTGCCCACCATCAGCCAGAGCGTGCCGTAGATCGCCGCCTGCGCGCCGGCGGTCGCCGGACTGATCTGCGATCCCTGGTTGCGGAACAGGTCGAGGTCGAGCCGCGGCCACCCCTCCAGCAGGACGTAGAGGAGCAGGACGGCAAGGAAGACGATCCCGATGCCCAGGCAGGTCAACAGAACGGCACGGAAGCTGTACTCTCTCGGAGCGCGGTCGTGCCTGCGCCCCGTCAGAACCGGCGGCGGCGGCGGTTGTGGCGCCGGCGGCGGCGGCGAGAACTCGGTGACCGTCACTCGTACACCTCGCGGTATCGGCGAACCAGCCGGATGCTGACGAAATTCATCACGATCGTGATGGCGAACAACATCGCAGCGACGGCGAACAGCGACTCGTAGCCGATCGAGCCGGTCGGCTGGTCGCCGGAGGCGGCCTGCGCGATGAATCCCGTCATCGTCTGCCCGAGCTCGAGCGGGTTGAAGGACAGATTCGCCTGGTTACCCGCCGCCAGCGCGACGATCATGGTCTCACCGACCGCCCTGCTGATGCCCAGGACGAACGCCGCGATGATGCCGGAGATCGCCGCCGGCACGACGACCCTGGTGGCCACCTGCCGCTTGGTGCTGCCCAGGCCATATGCGCCGTCTCGCAGTGCCTGCGGCACGGCGGACATGGCGTCCTCCGAGAGCGTCGCGACCGTCGGGATGATCATGACGCCCATGACCAGGCCGGGACTGAGCTTGTTGAACGTGCCGACTTCGAGGAACGACTGCAGCACGTTCGGGGTGATGAACGAGACCGCGAAGAAGCCGTAGACGACGGTCGGGATGCCGGCGAGTACCTCGAGTGTCGGCTTGAGCAGCCGGCGAGCGCCTGGCGTGGCGTACTCGGCCAGGTAGATCGCCGCGCCGAGGCCTACCGGTATGGCCACGATCATCGCGATGACGGTGGTGGTGAGCGTTGCGCTGACGAGGGGCAGAACGCCGAACTCCTGCTGCTCCTCGCTGAACAGCGCTGTCCATTCGGTGCCGGTGAGGAAACCCCACACCGTCACAGCCGGCTCGCGGAAGAACTCGATCGTCGGGCCGATGATGGCGACGACGATCCCGATGGTGGTGAGGATCGAGACCAACGCGGCGAGGAACAGGATGGCCTCGATCACCCGCTCGCCGTAGCGCGGCTGCGAGCGGCGCAGGGAGATCCCTGCGCCGCTCGGCTGCGTGGTGTTCCTCACCGATTCGCTCAGCCGCCGAGGAGAGCGTCGAACTGGTCGGACAGCGTCGTCTTCTGCTCGTCGTTGAGCCCGATGAAGCCGGCGGCCTCGACGATCGCGTCGATGTTCTCGATGTAGAAGCGCACGAAGCCCTCGACCTCCGGCCGCTCCAACGCCTCGGCCGACGGGTAGATGAACAGCTGCCGGCCCAGCGGTGCGTACGAACCGTCCTGAACGGTTTCAGCGCTCGGTGCGATGCAGCCGCTGCCGCCGTCGACCTCGAGCGCATTGAGCGTGTCGGCGTTCTCCTCGTAGTAGGAGTAGCCGAAGTACCCCATGGCACCGGCGGAGCCCTGAACCGCCTGCACGATCACGTTGTCGTCCTCGGAGGCCTGGTAGTCGGTCCGCGAGGCGCCCTCCTCACCGTTGATCGCGTCGGTGAAGTAGTCGAACGTGCCGGAGTCGGTGCCCGGGCCGGCCAGCGCGAGTGGTTCGTCCGGGAACGAGGGGTCGACCTGGTTCCAGTTGCTGACGGTCGAGTCGGGTGCCCAGATCATGTTGAGCTGCTCGACGGTCAGGCAGGTGGCCCAGTCGTTCTCGGCGTTGACCACGACGGTGAGCCCGTCGTTGGCGATCGAGAACTCGTCGTTCGTGACGCCGTTCTCCTCGCAGATGGCGATCTCGTCGTCCGCGATGGCGCGGGACGCGTCGGAGATGTCGGTCTCTCCGGCGCAGAACTTCTCGAAGCCACCTCCGGTGCCGGACTGGCCGACCGAGACCTGCACGTCGGGCTGCTCCTCCGCGAACAGCTCGGCGGCGGCGCTGGTCAACGGGAAGACCGTGCTGGAACCGTCGACGACCACTGAGCCGGACAGGGCTTCGGTGTCGCTTCCTTCCTCGACGGCGACGTTGTCAGGGTCGTTGCCGCTGCCACAGGCGGCCAGCACGAGTGCTGCCGCACCCGCCACGGCGAACGGCGCCAAGCGCCGTCGAACAGAGCTGATGTCCACTTCCGGTGTCCTTCCTCAGACTCTCGTCGTCCATGCGACACGGCGAACGTAGGGAGCGGAAGTGACCGCGTGACCCGAAGCGGGTGAACGAACCGTGAACGCCAATCACCTAGTGCAGGTCGTGGACCAGACGGTGTGGTGGCCGACACATGAACCGGTTGCCTCGTCCCGCTCGGCGCCGGGGCTATGCAACCGTCAGGGGTGATGCAGCTCGGCGGCCGCCACGGCGCCGCTGTGGTGGTGCAGCACCAGGAACTCGCCCGGTCGAAGCCGACGGTCGGGCACCTCGACGTGAGACTTCTCGGTGGCCGCTGCGATGACGTCGGGCAGGACGGGCCGGTGGGCGCAGATCACGGTCGAAGCAGCGTCGGCCAGCAACGCCCTGGTGAGCCGCCCGGCGCCGTCGGGTCGGTGCAGGTGCCCATCCTCGGACAGCACCGGATCCAGCTCGAGGTCCGTGCCCACCGCCTCGGCCAGTGGCCGGACGGTTTCGACACAGCGGACGGCGTCGCTGGTCACGACTCGGGCGATCCCGAGCGCGCTCAGCGGCGCGATCAGGGCGATCGCATCCCGGACTCCACGCTCGTCCAGCGGCCGCTCCGCGTCGGACGCAGCCGTCCACGACGAGCGGGGGACCGCATCGGTGTGGCGGAGCACCACGAGCGGCGTCGTCCGGACCGGGCCGGCGACGAGCGCCGCGACGGGTCCTGCGTCGCGCGGATGGGTCAGCCGGCGCAGCGCCTCCGCGGCGGGGAGGAAGACGACCTCGTCGACCTCGCCGGTTGCCTGCCACTCCGGCACGTCGTCGTCGGCCCGGGCGGCCCAGTAGTGGACCTGCTTAGGCAGGCCGTCGACCTGGTAGAGCTGACCCGGCAATGGACGGCCCAGCACGACACGGTGGCCGGTCTCCTCCTGGACCTCCCGGACGGCACAGGCGAGGAGGTGCTCGTCACGGTTCACCTTTCCCTTGGGCAGCGACCAGTCGTCGTAGCGGGGGCGGTGGACGAGGCAGATCTCGATGTCACGGTCCAGTCCGACACGTGGTCGCCACACGACGGCACCGGCTGCGACGACCGTGCGGTCCGCGACGGCGCGGCGGCTGCTCATCGGTCCAGCCACCGGCGCCACTTGGCCCGGCTGACCTTCGGCCACACGTCGGCGAACTCCGCACGCCTGGCCCGGACGGTGTCGCGTTCGGCGGCGTGCAGCACGCCGAGCACGAATCCGGCCGAAGGGTCGGCCACCTCGTTCGCCATGGTCCGCAGTGCCAAGGCCGCGTCCGCGGCATCCTGGTGAGCGCCGAGAATGTCGGTGACCCGTTCGAGCTGACCGGCCAGCGCAGCCGCCTCCTTGCCCAGGACGGGCGCCACCGCTTCGGCGGCGTACCGGGCGCGCTTGGCCGCGATGCGCGCCGCGTGCCACTCGGCGTCCGATGCGCCGCCCGGAGATGCCTCGTCGGCAAGTACGGCCTCGGCCTTCGTCTCGAGGCGCTTCCACGCCTTGGCGACCAGGGGCGGCAGGACCACGCCCGCCGGCTGCTCTGCCACCGGCGTCGTCGGCGGTGAGGCGGCGGCGTTCACCAGCGACTCGTGCAGGTCGAGGTAGCGGTGGCCGGCGAGCAGGCGGGTCGCGCGTGCGCTCGCGTCGGACTTCTGTTGCCGGATGTGTCCGAGCACGCTGGCCCCGTGGTCTCCGGGCCGCTCGTCGTCGGGCAGGTCGCTCATGCGGTCGTGGAGCCGGTCGAGCAGCACCTCGAGTTGGCGCAGTTCGCCCATCCCGCGAGCCAGCCACGCCAGTTCGTCGCGCAGTTCGTCGGCCCACACCCGGTCGAGTAGGGGACGGAAGACCCGCAACCCGCTGCGCAACCGCCGGGCGGCGACACGCATCCGGTGGACGGAGTCCCAGGGTCCGTCGGGACCGCGCCGGAACGAGATGTCGGCAGCACGCAGCGCGATCGTGTGCCGCGCGATGTAGGCCCGGACCGCTGCGTGCGCCGGATCGTCGGCCCCGACGTCGCCCGGCTCCGCGACCTCGGGGGGTCCGGCCGCCTGCGGCCCGAGCGCGCGCACCGCCTTGGACACGAACTCCCCACCGACGGCGCCCGCGTCGACGAGCGCATCGGCCACGTGTTCGACGAGGTCGTCCGGCGTCAACCCGCGCTTCTCGACTTCCAGCTCACGGAACCGTGCCGACACCCGGTCCGAGCCGTCCACCACGCGGACGTTGTCGTCGACGAGTTCGGCGGCCGGTCGGCCGGCGGAGTCGTGGAGCAGGTGCCGGGTGCGGGTCGTGCGCAAGGTGGCCACGCGGCGCACAGGTGTGTGCCGCAGGATGACGCGGACGACGTCCGACAGGGCAGGCGGCGGCGCGTCGGCGTCGCCGGCGGCGAGCGGCAGCCGCAACTCGTCGCGCACCTCCGGGCCATCGCCGGGCACGGGAAGCTTGAGGTGCCAGCCCTCGTCGTCGTCGCCGGTCCGGCGCCGCAGCGTCGTTCCCTCCCGGGCGAGTCGGAGGTCGGCGGTGTCGTAGTAGGTGGACTCGAGCGAGACGTTGCCCTGCCCCTCGACGCGGGAGACGGCGCTGCCGGAGGTCAGGTCGGGGATCCGGAACAGTCCGTGGACGCGGAACTTGTGCTCGACCTCGCGCTGCACGGACACCGGATCGGCGGTGCTCACGCGGTGGCCCTGCGGCGTTGCTTCCGTTCGATCAGAATCTGTTGGAGGTCAGCGAGTTGCCGGCCGTCGTCGGACTTGTGGACACGCACCCACTCGCCGTCCGGGTCCAGGTGCCACGAGGAGATGTCGGGGTCGAAAGCGAGGGCGAACAGGGCGCCCAGTTCGGCCTCGTGCTCGGGCCGGCCGAGTCGGACCATGGTCTCGACCCTGCGGTCGAGGTTGCGGTGCATGAGGTCGGCGGAGCCGATCCAGTACTCCGCGTCGCCCCCGTTCTCGAACGCGACGATGCGCGAGTGCTCGAGAAATCGCCCGAGGGTGCTGCGGACCCGGACGTTTTCGGACAGGCCGGGGACACCAGCCCGGATGCAGCAGATGCCCCGCACCCAGATGTCGACCGGGACTCCCGCCTGTGAGGCCTCGTAGAGCGCATCGATGACCGCTTCGTCGGTGACGCTGTTCATCTTGAGCCGGATCCGCGCCGGACGCCCGGCCCGGTGGTGCTCGACCTCACGCTGGATCCGCTCGACGAGGCCGGACCTGAGTGCGTGGGGGGCGACCAGGAGCCGCTCGTAGTCGGAGTCGATCGAGTAGCCCGACAACGTGTTGAACAGGTGGTTGACGTCGCGGGCGACCTCGGGGTCGGCCGTGAGGACGCCGAGGTCCTCGTAGAGGCGCGCCGTCTTCGGATGATAGTTGCCGGTGCCGATGTGGCTGTAGCGGCTGATCCCGGCGCCGAACTCCGCCTCGTCCCGGACGACCAGGCAGAGCTTGCAGTGTGTCTTCAGGCCCACCATCCCGTAGACGACGTGGACGCCCGCCTGCTCGAGCTTGCGTGCCCAGGTGATGTTGGCCTGTTCGTCGAACCTCGCCTTGATCTCGACGAGGGCCAGGACCTGCTTGCCGGCCTCGGCGGCGTCGACAAGAGCATCGACGATGGGCGAGTCGCCGCTGGTGCGGTACAGGGTCTGCTTGATCCCCAGCACCCTCGGGTCGGCCGCCGCCTGCTCGACGAAACGTTGAACGCTGGTGGAGAAGGAGTCGTAGGGATGGTGCACGAGGATGTCGCCGCGGCGGATCGCGGCGAACATGTCCGCCGGCGCGGCCGACTCGACGTCGGGCAGGTCGCGGTGGGTGGCCGGCAGGAACGGCCGGTACTTGTGTTCCGCGCGGTCGAGGTTCGCGATGCCGTGCAGGCCGGTGAGATCGAGCGGACCGGGAAGTGACAGCACCTCGTGGTCGCTGACGCCCAGTTCGCGCTGGAGCAGGTCGAGGACATGCGGGTCCACCGTCTCCTCGACCTCGAGCCGCACCGCCGGGCCGAACCGTCGCCGCATCAGCTCCCGTTCCATGGCCGTGAGCAGGTTCTCGGCGTCGTCCTCCTCGACCTCGACGTCCTCGTTGCGCGTGACCCGGAAGGTGTGATGTTGCAGGACGTCCATGCCGGGGAAAAGCCGCGAAAGGTGGGCCGCGATGACGTCTTCGAGGGGGACGAAGCGCTCGTCGGCCACCGGCAGGAAGCGTGGGAAGTTCGGCGGCACCTTGACCCTGGCGAAGTGCTCGGTCCCCGTGCGGGGGTTACGGACGACCACGGCGAGGTTGAGCGAGAGCCCGGAGATGTACGGGAACGGGTGGGCAGGGTCGACGGCCAGTGGGGTGAGGACGGGGAAGATTCGCTCGCCGAACAGGGCACGAAGGCGGGGGTGGTCGGAGTCGTCGAGGTCGTCCCACCGGGAGATCTCGATGCCCTCCTTGACCAGCGCGGGCAGGAGGTCGTCGTGGAAGCAGGCCGCCTGGCGGGTCATCAGGTCGCGGCTGCGCGCCAGCGTGCCTTCGTGAACCTCGCGGGGCAGCAGACCGCTGGCGGCGGGGACCGCCACGCCCGCCGCGATTCTGCGCTTGAGGCCGGCTACGCGGACCATGAAGAACTCGTCGAGGTTGCTCGAGAAGATGGCGAGGAACCGGACCCGCTCGAGCATGGGCTGGTCGGGATCCTCGGCCAGTTCGAGCACCCGGGTGTTGAAGGCCAGCCAGGACAGCTCGCGGTCGAGGTAACGCTCTTCTGGACCGGTCGTCTCGGCGGCCATACCGACAATGTTGACACGCCGAGGTGAACGCCGGGTAGCCGTGTGCGAAGCCGGTGCGGGTGGCTCTACGAGAACGATCTTTCGTACATGACGTCGACGGCGACGCGTTCGAAGCCCAGCCTCGTGTACAGGTGCACCGCTGCCTGATTGTCCTCGTCGACGTAGAGGACAACGTGGTCGAGCCCGCGCTCGCGCAGGTGGTGGAGGCCGACGAGTGTGAGCGCCCGGCCTAGACCGATTCCCTGCTCGTCGGGGTCGGCGCCGACGACGTAGACCTCGCCGGTGGTGTCGTCCTCGACCTTCGTCCAGTGGAAGCCGACCATGCGCGGACCACGACGGGCCACAAAGAACCCACCGGGGTCGAACCACGGTTGCGCCGTCCGTTGCCGGAGATCGGATGCCGTCCAGCTGCCCTGCTCGGGGTGCTCGGCGAACGCGCGGGCGTTGAGCGCCACCCAGGGGGCGTCGTCCGTGCCGGGGACGAACGTGTCGATCATGACGCCGTCGGGAATCCGTGGCTCTGCGAGGGGCCCGCTCAGCGGGCGGGCCATCTTCCACAGCGATCGCACGCGGGTGAATCCGGTCGCGGCGGCCAGCCCGGCTGCGGCGGGCAGGTCGCCATGTGCCCACACCCGAAGCGCCGGACCACGAGCCGCGTCGGTGAGCTGCCCTACCAGCCGTCGGCCGAGGCCACGCCGGCGGTGAGCGGGATGGACCACCAACTCGGCGGCGGAGCTGTCCACATCGAGCTGGGCGTAACCGACCAGCGCTTCGCCCTCGTGGGCGACCAGGTGCCGGGCCGGGCCGTCCTCGTCGTCGCGCAGCCGCAGCAGCCCCTGCTCGGAGACCGGCGCCACGCGGTCGGCCTCGGCGGCTGCCGCGATCATGGCCCTCACAGCGTCGGCCGTCTCGCCCTCGAGCCGGCGGCCGGCCGTGATCACCGGCTCACGCGCTCCTGCACCGGTCCGCGGCGCGACGCCGGAGGCACGAACCGGTAGCCGACGTTGCGCACCGTGCCGATGAGAGCCTCGTGTTCGGCGCCCAACTTCGCCCGTAGCCGGCGGACGTGGACGTCGACCGTGCGGGTGCCGCCGAAGTAGTCGTAGCCCCAGACCTCCTGCAGAAGCTGGGCGCGCGTAAACACGCGGCCGGGGTGCTGGGCGATGAACTTGAGCAGCTCGAACTCCTTGTAGGTGAGGTCGAGCGGCCGTCCCGATACCCGTGCTGTGTAGGTCGCCTCGTCGACGACCAGGTCGCCGGAACGGATCTCGTCCGGCACGTCCTCCGCGGCGTTCGAGGCGGCGAGCCGCCCCAGCGCCAGACGTAACCGCGCCTCGACCTCGGCCGGGCCGGCGGTGTCGAGGAGGACGTCGTCGACTCCCCAGTCGGCCGTGACGGCGGCGAGCCCGCCCTCGGTCACGACTGCCATCAGCGGGACGTCGACGCCGGTCG
>JBOGDU010000062.1:0-16346 GCA_050743145.1 Jiangellaceae bacterium
TCGGGGTCGGTGGGGTCGGAGGAAGAGGTCCGGGACACTCTCAGAGGGCTCGATGGCACGCTCTTCCCGCCATCGAGACCGACGTCCCGGACCTCTTCCTCCGACCCCACCGACCCCGACCGCCCGCTCGACCCCACCGACCCCGACGGACGACCCGGCCGGCCGCCCGACCCCACCGACCCCGAACCGCCACTCATCGAACCCTCCGCAGCTCGCCGTCCATGACATCAACCCTCGCACCGCTGAGAAGCTCCGGCACGTCGGCGGCGACGGCGGCCGTGACCAGCACCTGCTCGGCCTCGCCCACGAGCCGGGCCAGCCGATCGCGTCGACCGCCGTCCAACTCGGCGAACACGTCGTCGAGGACGAGCACCGGGTCGTCGCCGAGCGCCCGCAGCATCTCGAAGGACGCCAGGCGCAGGGCCAGGGCGAACGACCAGGCCTCGCCCTGGCTCGCATAGCCCTTGGCCGGCAGCGGGCCGAGGCCGAGCACGAGGTCGTCGCGGTGCGGCCCCACCAGCGAGACGCCACGTTCGATCTCGTCGCGACGGACCCGCCCGGTGGTCTCGAGCAGCGCTGCGGCCAGCACCTCACGATCCGGTGTGAGCTCGACCTCGGGGCCCAGCGACGACCGGTAGTCGATGCGTGCGTCGCCCGTGGTGATGCCCGCAGCAACGGCATCGTAGGCCTTGGCGACCAGTGGCCGGAGTCCGTCGACCAGCTCGAGGCGTGCCGCCAGTAGGTCGGCACCGGCGCGGGCCAGGTGGGTGTCCCAGACGTCGAGTGTGCGCAGGTCGGGTACCCCACTGCCGCCGCGGCTGGCCCGGAAGGCGGCGCCGGCGGACTTGAGGAGGGCATTGCGCTGCTTGAGCACGCGATCGTAGTCGGCTCGCACCCCGGCGATGCGGGGCGCCCGGGTGACGAGCAGGTCGTCGAGGAACCGCCGCCGGTCGGACGGGTCTCCCTTCACCAGAGCCAGGTCCTCAGGCGCGAAGAGGACGGCGCGGAGCACGCCGAGCACGTCGCGCGGCCGTTGCACGGGAGACCGGTTCACCCGTGCCCGGTTCACCCGGCCGGGGGTGATCTCGACCTCGATCAGCGTCGGGCGGCTCTGTCGTACGATCGTGCCTCGGACGACGGCGCGTCCGGCGCCGAGGCGGACGAGTGGAGCGTCGTGGGCGACGCGGTGGCTGCCCAGTGTCGCGAGGTAGCCGATCGCCTCGGCTAGGTTGGTCTTGCCCTGGCCGTTGGGACCCACCAGCACGGTCGCACCGGCGTCGAGCGGCAGCTCGACCGCGGCGTAGGACCGGTAGTCGGACAGAGACAGGTGGGAGAGGTACATCGCCCCGGACCGGCTCAGCTCCGGGTGTCGCCGGTACCGGAGGTGGGTCCGGCCTCGGCGGCCTCCGCCGCCCTCAGCGCGTGACCCCCGAACTGGTTGCGAAGTGCGGCCACGGCCTTCATCGCCGGCGAGTCGTCCTGGCGCGAGGCGAATCGCGCGAACAACGCTGCGGAGATGACGGGCGCGGGGACGGCGTGGGCGATCGCAGCCTCGACGGTCCAGCGTCCTTCGCCGGAATCCTCGACGAATCCCTGGATGGCGTCGAGCTCGGGGTCCTCCTCGAGCGCTTTCACGAGCAGGTCGAGCAGCCACGAACGGACCACCGTGCCCCGTGACCAGGCCTTGAGGACGCCGGGGACGTTCGTGACGACATCGGTGGTGGCGAGAAGCTCGTAGCCTTCGGCATAGGCCTGCATGAGGCCGTACTCGATGCCGTTATGCACCATCTTGGCGAAATGTCCGGCACCCACTGGTCCAGCATGGGCGAGTCCCTCGTCGCGCGGTCCCTCCGGACGGAGGGCGTCGAACACCGGCATGAGCCGCTCGATCTCGGCATCCGTGCCGCCGGCCATCAAGCCGTAACCATTCTCGAGGCCCCACACCCCGCCCGACACACCACAGTCGACGTAACCGATTCCCCGCTCGGCGAGATGCGACGCGTTGACCTGGTCGTCGGTCCAGCGAGAGTTACCGCCGTCGACCACGACGTCACCGCCGGCCAGAAGCTCACCGAGCTCGGCAACGGTCGAACGGGTCGGGTCGCCCGCCGGGATCATCAGCCAGACCGCTCGGGGTGCGGCGAGTTGCCCGACCATTGCCGCCAGTGAGTCGGCGTCGCGTCCAGCTGGACTGCGGGCGTATCCGACCACGGTGTGCCCGGCGCGGCGAAGCCGTTCGCGCATGTTGCCGCCCATGCGACCGAGGCCGACCAGACCGAGTTCCATGGGTTCCCTTCCGTCGGCACCTCGCGGGTTCAGCTGGACAGCCTGATCGGCATCGCGAGGTAGCGGTACCCGGGCAGCGGGTCGGACTCGGCCTTCTGGGCTCCCTGGATGACTGCCGGTTTGAGCGGTTCGGTGAACGAGAGGTGGGCGAACGGCGCGTCGACGGCCTGCAGACCGTCCAGGAGGTACCCAGGGTTGAAGCCGGTGGCGATGGCCGGGCCGTCGACCGAACTCGGCAGCGACTCCGATGCCTGGGCGTCCTCCCCGCTGCCGGCTTCGAGGATCACCTGACCGTCCTCGAAGCTCAGGCGGATCGGCGTGTTGCGCTCGGCGACCAACGCGACCCGCTTGACCGACTCGATGAGCGCGGTCATCTCGACCCGCGCGACGGTTGCGGTCTCGGCCGGGAAAAGACGCCGGTAGTTGGGCACCCACTCGCCGTCGATGAGCCGGCTCGTCGTGCGCCGGCCGCCGGCCGCGAGCCCGATCAGGCTGTCACTGGCCGAGCCGGCCAGAGCGATGGTGACCTCACCCTCGGTACCGAGCGTCTTGGCGGTGTCGACCAGGGTGCGCGCCGGCACCAGCGCGATCGCCGAGATCTCGGGGCGTTGCGGGCGCCAGGTGAGCTCACGTACCGCGAGCCGGTACCGGTCGGTCGCCGCAAGAGTGACCGTCTCGCCCTCGATCTCGATCCGGATGCCGGTGAGCGTCGGCAGCATGTCGTCACGCCCGGCGGCGACGGCAACCTGGCTGACCGCCTCGGCGAGCAGCACTCCGTCGACCGTTCCCGACGACTCGGGCAGTTCGGGCAGTTCGGGGTACTCCTCCACGGGGAGGGTCTGCAATGTGAAGCGTGCGCTGCCGCATGTGATGACGACCTTCGTGCCGTCGGAGGTGAGATCGACCGGACGGTCGGGCAGCGACCGGCCGATGTCGGCGAGCAGCCGTCCGGACACCAGCACCGTTCCCGGGTCGGCGACCTCGGCCCCCACCGTCACGCGGCCGGACACCTCGTAGTCGAACGACGAGAACGTGACAGCACCGTCGGCTGCATCGATCCGCAGGCCGGCGAGGACCGGGACCGTCGGACGGTTGGGCAGCGTTCGCGCAGTCCAGGCCACCGCCTCGGCCAGCACATCGCGTTCGAGCCGGAATTTCACTGCTTCACCGTCCTCCATGCGGGCACTGCCCACCTCGCCACAAAGGCGTCACGAACCGACCCCCACAGGTCGGGGGACATCCTTCCACGAGGTGATGACACCTGAATCGTCTGCTACGGCATCCACAGGTCCGGCGTGGGGCAGATGTGCGTTCCGGGAGAGGATGGATGTCTTCTCGTCATCGTCGTAAGGCCCGTGGACTGTGTGGACACGGTGCATCGCCGCAGGTCGTGTGCTGTGTGGCTGTCCAAAGGCGCTGTGGATGCGGTCGTTGCCGGCCGGTGGACGCACGGACGGTGTCCACGGCTCGCGTGCCGTCGTCCCAAGCGGATCCTCTGTCCGGCAACCGGTATCCACAGAGTTTTCCACAGGCTGTGTGAAGTGGATCACGATTGTCGCGCCTGCTGCTTGATCCTGTTGGTCAGTTCGGTGACCTGGTTGAAGACACTGCGCCGCTCGGACATCAGGTGCCGGATCTTTCGCTCGGCGTGCATGACCGTCGTGTGGTCGCGGCCACCGAACTGCTGTCCGATCTTCGGGAGCGACAGTTCGGTGAGCTCGCGGCACAGGTACATGGCGATCTGACGGGCCGTGACCAGAACGCGGCTACGGCTCGACCCTTGCAGGTCCTCGATGGTGAGCCCGAAGTAGGCGGCCGTCTGCGCCATGATCGTGGCGCCGGTGATCTCAGGGCCGGCGTCGGTGGGAACGAGGTCGCGCAGGACGACCTCGGCGAGCGCGAGGTCGACCGGCTGGCGATTGAGGCTGGCGAATGCTGTGACCCGGATGAGTGCGCCCTCGAGTTCGCGGATGTTCGTCGCGATGCGACTGGCGATGTACTCGAGCACGTCCGGCGGGACGTTGAGGTGGTCCTGGTCGGCCTTCTTGGACAGGATCGCGATGCGCGTCTCGAGGTCGGGTGGCTGGACGTCGCAGATCAGGCCCCATTCGAACCGGTTCCGCAACCGGTCCTCGAGTGCTGACAACTGCTTGGGCGGTCGGTCGGAGGTGATGACGATCTGCTTGGTGGCGTTGTGCAGTGTGTTGAAGGTGTGGAAGAACTCCTCCTGCGTCTGGATCTTGCCTTCGAGGAACTGGATGTCGTCGATGAGCAGGACGTCCATGTCGCGGTAGCGCCGCTGGAACGCGGAGGCCTTGTCGTCGCGGATGGAGTTGATGAAGTCGGTGGTGAACTCCTCCGAGCTCACGTATCGCACCCGCGTGCCGGGATAGATGGTGCGCACGTAATGGCCTATCGCGTGCAGCAGGTGCGTCTTGCCCAGACCGGAGTCGCCATAGATGAGCAACGGGTTGTACGCCTTGCCAGGCGCCTCGGCTACTGCGACGGCAGCCGCGTGGGCGAAGCGGTTGCTGGATCCGATGACGAAGGTCTCGAACGAGTAGCGGGGGTTGAGGCGTGGTTGCTCTGCGTCGGTGCGGCGGAGCGGCTCCGCAGCGACGTGCTGCGGGGCATACGCGGGCTCACCGATGCCGGCTGTCCCGCTCTCCACGCTCTCGGCCGCCGAGGTGTCGGCCGCCGCGATGAGTGGCAGCAGCTCGTCGGTCGACGGCGCAACACTGACGGCGAGACCGACTGGCCGGCCGAGGATCTGACCGAGCGCTTCGACGAGCATGGGGCGCAACCGCTGCTCGAGTTGGATGCGTGCGAAGTCGCTGGGAACGGCGACGACGGCGGTGTCCTCGACGAGTGTGAGTGGTCGGGCCTGCATGAGGAACGCACGCTGTTGGGGACCGATCTCGGTACCGTCCAGTGAGGCAAGGGCGGCACCCCATGCAGCGCCGAAGTCGCCGGTCGGCTCGTCATTCACACTGTCTCCCGTTGTCCTTGCTCCGACATCGGCGATAACTGACCGATGCCGGTCGAACGAGAGCCGTGCGACACGTCCACACCGTCGTCCACAGTGTGTGGAGCGTCTGGCCGGTCCCCCGTCCGGCCATCACAACTCCCCTCTGACCTGCGAAAACACGAGACTCTTCGCTGTCATGGACGGTGGGTCGGTCACCCTCGTCGAATCCGCGACGCTAACAACTCCCGCGAGTGGCATCAACCGATGTCCACAGGTTTCTCCGGTGTCTCGGCGTGTCGCCGGCTGGCGGTCGGCGGCTGGATGCGAGGGTAGCGGGTTCGACCGTGGCCGGCGGGTTTCGAGGTCGGTTGGTGCAGCCGGTTTGACCCTGCCCTACGTGTCCACGTACCGTGGATCGGTCCGACGAGGGCTCCAAGGGTGTGCGCGGGGACGCGTGCCTGGGCGGTCGTCGGCCCTCCGACTGATACGCATCCGCAGACCTCTGGAGCCCGGACGTGAAGCGCACCTTCCAGCCGAACAATCGCCGTCGCGCGAGGACCCACGGCTTCCGGTTGCGCATGCGCACCCGCGCCGGGCGGTCCATCATCGGCGCTCGTCGTCGCAAGGGCCGTGCCCGACTGTCTGCCTGAGCCCGGCCCGACGTACAGCCTCGCATGGGAGGGGGTTCGCGTGCTGCCTCCCGAGAACCGGTTGCGCCTCACCAGGGAGTTTCGCAGCACGATCCGGCGTGGTGTCCGGGTCGGACGCCCACTGGTCGTCGTCCACGCGGTATCCGACACCGACGCTTCGGCCCCGCCTCGCGCGGGCTTCGTGGTCGGGCGTGCTCTTGGTGACGCCGTCGTCCGAAACGCCGTACGCCGGCGTCTGCGGCACCTGATGCGCGACCGTATCGGGAGTCTGCCGGCCGGTACGCGGGTCGTGATCCGCGCTCGGCCGGAGGCAGTCGGAGCACCTCGTGCGGCGCTGGCGAATGATCTCGACGGGGCCCTGGCGCGAGCACTGGCTGCGGACCGGCCGGCATCGCACCAGGTCGGGGTGCTGCCGTGAGCCGCCTGCTCATCGCATTGCTGAAGGCATACCGTCTGCTCGTCAGCCCTCTCTATGGTCAGACCTGCCGCTACTACCCCTCCTGCTCGGCCTACGCGCTGCGTGCCGTCGAGACGCACGGGGCGCTGCGCGGCACGTGGCTTGCCGCACGCCGATTGGGTCGGTGCCATCCGTGGACACCTGGCGGGGTCGACCTGGTGCCTCCGGTGGGGTCCTACCGCTGGTGGGGAGCCGTCCCCGGCATGGACGGCTCGGCCGACGACAGAGGGCACGAAGTGACGGAGCGGCCACGCCCGCACACTCCGATAGCCGACAGACCGGTCCCCCGAGGAGCCTGAACACCCGTGGACACTCTGCTCGCTCCGCTGTACTTCCTGGTCAGCTGGATCATGATCGGCTGGCACTGGTTGTTCAGCCAGTTGATCGGGCTGAGCCACGACGGCGTGACCTGGGCGTTGTCGATCATCGGACTGGTCGTCGTCATCCGGATCCTGCTGATCCCGCTGTTCGTGCGGCAGATCAAGTCGCAGCGCAACATGCAGATGTTGCAGCCGAAAGTGCGCGAACTGCAGAAGAAGTACAAAGGGGATCGTGAACGTCTCCAGCAGGAGATGATGAAGCTCTACAAGGACACCGGCACGAACCCGTTCGCGTCATGTCTGCCGATCCTGCTCCAGGCGCCGTTCCTGTTCGCCCTGTTCCGCGTCCTCGACGGCGTCGCCAAGGGCAACCCGCGCGGCGCGTTCGAGAACAATCCCGAGCTCTTCGCGCAGGCCAAGGAAGCCACGATCTTCGGGGCGCCGATGTCGGCGTCCTTCCTCGACGCACCGAACACGCAGACGAAGGTCATCGCGATCGTCATGGTCGTCCTGATGACGCTGACGACATTCCTGACCCAGCGCCAGATCATGCGGAAGAACATGCCGAAGGAGGCGCTCGAAGGTCCCTTCGCGCAGCAACAGAAGATCCTGCTGTACGTCCTACCGCTGGTCTTCGCCGTTTCCGGCGTCTACTTCCCGCTCGGTGTGGTGCTCTACTGGCTGACATCCAACCTGTGGACGATGGGCCAGCAGCTCTATGTGATCCGGCGGATGCCGGCTCCCGGCACGGCCGCCGAGGAGGCACACCGCCGGCGTATGGAGGCGAAGGCGAAGAAGCGCGGAGACGCAGTTCCCGCCGGCCAGGTCGCCGAGGAGGAGGCATCGCCACCCCCGCCGCCGGCTCGGCAGCAGCCCAAGCGCAATACGCGGTCGCAGCGGCGGAGCAACGCACAGCGCAACAAGAAGAAGAAGTGACCCTCACCCCGACGGTGCCGACGGCGGCCCGTTCGTGGTGACCGGTCCACAAGCCTCTGTGAGGAGATCGACGTGAGCGACGCCGTCTTGCCGCCGTATCACGACGCGCCTGATGCGGTAGCGGCGGATGCGCTATCGTCGCCGGCGCGCGGGACGTCGGCGATTGCGGACCCGGCAACGCAGCCCGAGGCCGCGGAGCCGAGATCTGCGGAAGCTCCGGCCGAGCGCCTGCGTGCCCTCGAGCGCGAAGGCGACGTGGCGGCCGACTACCTGGAGGGCCTGCTCGACATCGCCGATTTCGACGGTGACATCGACATGGATGTCGAAGGTGACCGTGCCATGGTCTCGGTTGTCGGCGCTGAACTGGACGAACTCGTGGGCGAGGAGGGAGATGTCCTGGAGGCGCTGCAGGAGCTCGCCAGACTCGCCGTGATCCGTGAGACCGGGGAGCGCAGTCGGCTCATGCTGGACGTCGGTGGCTTCCGGGCACGCAAGCGGGCCGATCTGACCGCGTTGGCGCTCCGAACCGTGGAGGAAGCCAGGTCGACCGGTGACCCCGTGCCGTTGAGTCCGATGACCCCGTTCGAACGGAAGGTCGTCCACGATGCCGTGGCGGCAGCCGGCCTGCACAGCGAATCCGAGGGTGAGGAGCCCGATCGGTACGTTGTGGTGCTGCCACGCTGAGGTCGTGGGTGGCCCGGGAAGAACACGCCGGCGCTGCGGCGCGCGGTGCGATGTCGGACATCGGGACGCGGTGGCTCGGTTTCACGTGAAACGACATTGACCGGCCCAGGTGATCCGCCAGCGGCTGCCGCCACCGTCTTCGGTGACCGGCTCGTTCTGGCCGAGCGATATGTCGCCTTGCTGGCCGGCCCGGGCATCGAGCGCGGGCTGATCGGCCCACGAGAGGCCCCGCTCCTGTGGCAGCGCCACGTGATGAACTGCGCCGTGGTCCAGGAGGCCCTACCCAAGGGCTCGACAGTCGCGGATGTGGGTTCGGGCGCCGGACTACCCGGGGTGGTACTCGCCGTGGCCAGGCCCGATCTGCAGATGACCCTTGTCGAGCCACTGTTGCGGCGCGCTCGTTTCCTCCGGGAGGTCCTCGACGCGCTCGACCTGCACAACGCCGCGGTCGTCAGGAGCCGAGCTGAAGACCTTGCCGGACAGCTGGAGGTCGAGGCCGTGACGGCGAGAGCGGTCGCGCCGCTCGAGCAGTTGGCCCGCTGGACACTTCCCCTGCTGTCCACCGGAGGCCGCCTCCTCGCGCTCAAAGGTGTCTCGATTGTGGATGAGGTTGCGCGTGCCTCGACGGCTTTGCGCAGAATGGGTGCGGCCTCGTGGGCCGTTCAGGAGTTCGGTCGTGGGATCGTCGACCCGCCGACACGAGTGGCGGTCGTCGAAGTCGGGCGTCCGGTGAGAGAGGCTGTGTCACGACGTCGATGGAAAGGCGGGAGATGACGGTGTCCACTGTGGCCGGCGGCCTTGGCTGGCCCGAGCCCCGGCCTGCCGAGGCGTCCGCAGTCGGCGAAGGGCACCGTCGTGACACCGAAGGCCACCTGGGGTGGCCGGACGACGCGGTGCTCGGCATCGGCCCGCGTTCCGGCGAGGCGGACCGCACTTCGGTGCGGACTGCCATGAGAGCAGGCCCGGCCGCCACCTCCACACCGAGCCGCACGACGGCACAGCCACACGTTGGCACTGCGTCCGACGTGGTCACCTATGGCGTCCTACAGGCCGAGGACCTTGCCGAGACCGACACACCGATCGCCCATCAAGCGGCAGCGGCGGTGCGCGTCACCGCCCGTCGGCGGGAGCCATGGCCGGCGCCGGCGGCGACGCGGGTCATGGTCCTCGCCAACCAGAAGGGCGGTGTGGGCAAGACGACGACGACGGTCAACATCGCAGCAGCGATGGCGTTCAACGGACTACGCGTGCTGGTGATCGACCTCGACCCTCAGGGCAACGCATCCACCGCGCTCGGCGTCGACCACCACGCGGACATCCCGAATGTCTACGACGTCATCGTGGACGATAGGCCCGTCGCCGATGTCGTGGTCGCCGTCGACGGTGTCGACGGGCTCTATTGCGCGCCGGCGTCCATCGATCTCGCCGGTGCCGAGATCGAACTGGTCACGCTGGTGGCGCGCGAGTCGCGCCTGCGCAGGTCTCTCACGGCATACCTGGCGGCACTGTCCACCGACGAGTCGTACGACTACGTGCTCATCGACTGCCCGCCCTCACTGGGGCTGCTGACCGTCAACGCCCTCGTCGGCGGCGACGAGGTGTTCATCCCGATCCAATGCGAGTACTACGCGTTGGAGGGCCTGAGCCAGTTGCTGAAGAGCATCGATCTGGTACGAGCTCACCTCAACCCGTCTCTGGCGGTCACGACGATTCTGCTCACGATGTACGACGGCCGGACCCGCCTGTCGGCCCAGGTCGCCGATGAGGTGCGCCGTCACTTCGGTGAGACGGTTCTGCGGACCACCATCCCGCGGTCCGTCCGCATCAGCGAAGCACCGAGCTACGGGCAGACGGTCATGACCTACGATCCCGGCTCGAGTGGCGCCTTGTCCTACCTGGAGGCAGCCCGGGAGATGGCCGAGCGAGGCGCCGTGCCCGCTGAGGCTTCGAGTGGACACATCACAAAGGAGAACCCGTGAGCGAGCGTCGACGTGGGCTCGGTCGTGGCCTGGGAGCGCTGATACCGACCGGGCCCGCAAAGGAGAACAGGGACGGCGACGGTGCACGACGAACCCCGGTCGACGTCTTCTTTCCCCGGTCCACCGAGGGTGGTACGACATCCGGAACAGGTGGGAATGTTCCACGTGAAACATCGGTCACTGGCAACGGTGTCGCCTCAGAGCCGGACCTCGCCCTGCTTCCGGTGGCCGGCGCCCGCTTCGCCGAGGTCTCCGTCGACGCCATCTCCCCGAATCCTCGTCAACCACGTGAGGTCTTCGACGAGGACGCGATGGCAGAGCTGGTCGAATCGATCCGGGAAGTAGGGCTGCTACAGCCGGTCGTCGTGCGCGCCTTGGAAGGCGGCCGCTTCGAGTTGGTCGTGGGGGAGCGGCGGTGGCGGGCGACGCAGCAGGCCGGCCTGGCGATGATCCCGGTCATCGTGCGTGACACCCAGGACGATGCCATGCTTCGCGACGCCTTGCTGGAGAATCTCCACCGCACCGATCTCAACCCGCTGGAAGAGGCAGCCGCCTACCAGCAACTGCTGGACGACTTCGGCGGAACCCACGAAGAGCTCGCGTCGAGGATCAAACGGTCACGACCGCAGATCTCGAATACCCTGCGACTCCTCAAACTGCCGCCCGCCGTCCAACGACGCGTGGCAGCGGGTGTCCTGTCCGCGGGACACGCCCGGGCGCTGCTCGGCCTGGCCGATGTCGCGGCACAGGAGCGGCTCGCTCGTCGCATCGTTGCCGAAGGTCTGAGCGTCCGATCGGTCGAGGAGATCGTCGCCGTGGGTGGAGACGAACCACCCAAGCGGCGCCGACAGCAGAGCCCCAAGCCGATCGCCCCTCGCCTGGCCGACATCGCGGCTTCGCTGTCCGAGCGCCTGGACACGCGGGTCAAGGTCGACCTCGGCCACACCAAGGGCAAGGTGACGATCGAGTTCGCCAGTATAGATGACCTCGAGCGCATCGTCAGCACCATCACGCCGAACGCGCCGACCGACGGAACGCACGAGGTTCGCGAGTAGGGCGGCGCGCACAGCCTCCGAGCGTCGGTCACACCGGTCGCAGCGCCGGCTCCTGTACCACCGTGCCCAGAATCCGCTCGACCGCCACCTCGACGTGCCAGTCGAGGGTCGAACGGAGGTCAAGTCGTAGCCGGGGCCACCGGTGGTGCGGCCGCACGGTCTCGAAGCCGACGGCGATCAGGTAGTCGGCCGGAACAACGCAATCGGGGCCTTGCCACCGGGCGTCTCCGAATGCCTCCACCGCCCGGAACCCTCGTCGCAGCAGATCCTTCGCGGCGGCGTGGACCAGCGACCGACCCAGCCCGACGCCCTCACGATCAGGGTGCACGAATGCCGTGACGAGCAGGGCCGCATCGGCGCTGACCGGGCTGGTCGGGAATGTCGCCGCTCGCGGTACCAGCGCGGGCGGAGCGTAGAGGACATACCCGGCGGGTGCGTCGTCGACGTACGCGAGACATCCGCAAGTACCCCACTCGAGCAGCACGGCCGATACCCAGGCCTCCTTCTCCAGGGCCCGGTCGCCGGCCTGCGCGGCACGGTCAGCAGCAACGGGTGCCAGCTCCCACGACACGCAGGCTCGGCACGGCTGCAGGAGATCACGGAGGTTGTCCAGGGTCACTGGTTCCAGCCGCCGCCTCGGCGGGTGCACGGCGACCTCCTGCGCGATGTGCGGATGCTGCGGCCCGCAACGGGTCGACAACGCATCGTAGTTGTCTGAATGGGGGCGCCACACGTCCGACGCACGGAAGCAGGTCAGGCGTCGGCCAGATCGCGAAGCTGCAAGGCTCCGGTCTGCACGTCCTCATGGGACGGCAGGTAGACGCGCTGCACAGCGACGACGATCGCTTCAGCGACGACGTCGCGGAACTCCGCATGAGCAAGCCGCGTGGCGTCGCGACCATTGGTCACGTACCCGAGCTCGACCTGAACGGCAGCCATCCGGGTGTGCCGTAGCAGATCCCACGTCTTGGCGTGGCTACGACAGTCGACCAGGTCGGTGCGCGCGACGATCTCGCGCTGGATCAGGCCGGCGAACGTCTCGCCGATCGCGCTGTTGGCGCCAGGGCGGTCGCTGCCGTAGAAGTATGTGGCGACCCCACCGGCCAGCGGGTTCGGATGGGCGTCGACGTGCAGCGAGATCATCAGGTTCGCGCCCGCCTCGTTCGCGAAGTCGGCCCTGCTGACTTCGTCGAGCTCGTCGGTCATCGCGGCGCCGCGGGTCAGATACGCCTGCACTCCCGTGGCAGCCAGCCGGCCCTCGACCCGAGCGGCGAGGTCTTCGACGATGGCGGCCTCCTCGAGGCCATGACCCACGTTGCCCCGGTCAGGGCCACCATGCCCGGGGTCGATGACGACGATCTTGCCGGGGAGCCGCTTGCCGGCCCGGCGCAGGGCCTCGAGGGCGCGCAGGTTGTCCGGCCGCCCTCCAGTGACGATCGGTGCGAGCCTGGCCAGCGCCTTGAAGGTGCCCGGACCGCACGTGCCGTCGGCGGGCAGGCCGACGTTGCGCTGAAACTCACGGAGGGCCTCGCCGGTGCGGGGACCGAACACGCCGTCGACGCGCCCCACGTGGAACCCCAGCTCGGAGAGCCTGCGCTGGAGCCCGAGGACGTCGTCGCCGGCCTGCGGGTTGGCGACCACGTAGGAGAGCAGACGGTCGCCTAACCGCCAACGGGCCTCGTCGAGCACGCGATAGGTCGTCGGACCGACGATGCCGTCGGCGGTCAAGCCACGTTCCTGCTGGAACTGCCGGACCGCCCGGTCGACGTCGTCGTCGAAGGTGTCGGATGCGCCGTCGTGAAGCAGGCCGAGCTGGGCGAGCTTCGCCCGGATCTCGGCGACGGCCGGTCCGGTGGCACCGAGCCGGTATCGCAGCGCGCTCATCGGTCGCTGCCGTCCCTTCGACGCAGGCTTGGCCGCATCGTACCTGTCGGCTCCCGGAGGAAGCCCGGCCCGGGCGACGCGCTCAGGCGGTGTAGTCCTCCAGTTCACGGAGCAGGGCAACCTTGGGTCGGGCGCCGATGATCTGCTTGACCACCTTGCCGTCCGCGAAGACGTTGAGCGCGGGGATCGAGGTGATCCGGTACGCGGCTGCGGTCTGCGGATTCTCGTCGACGTTGAGCTTGACGATGTCGAGCTTGTCCTGTGTACCGGCGATCTCCTCGAGGACCGGGGCGATCATCCGGCACGGACCGCACCACTCGGCCCAGAAGTCGACCAGGACGGGCTTGTCGTTCTGTAGGACCGCCTGGTCGAAGTCGGTGTCGGTCACGTGCTTGATGCTGCCCACGGCAGGTCCCTTCCCGGATCGGTTGGAGTCAGTGGTCGAGCGCCGCCAACGCTACGGCCGGCCGGGCCACCGTGTCGGCGTCGTCGAGCGCGGCGAGGTAGCGCTCGGCGTCGAGGGCGGCCTGGCAGCCGGTACCAGCGGCGGTCACGGCCTGTCGATAGGTGTGATCGACCAGGTCGCCGGCGGCGAACACGCCGACGACGTCGGTGCGCGTCGACGGCTGCTCGACGAGCACGTAGCCGTTCTCGTCACGCCGCAACTGGTCGGCCACGAGCTCGGAACGCGGGTCGTGCCCGATGGCGACGAACAGGGCCCCGACCGCCAGTGTGCTCTGCTCGCCGGTGAGCGTGTTGCGCAGGGTGACACCGGACACCTTGTCCGCACCGAGGATGTCGACGACCTCGGAGTTCCACACGAACTCGATCGCGTCGTTGGCGAGGGCGCGCTCTTGCATGACCTTCGAAGCGCGCAATTGGTCACGACGGTGGATGACATAGACTTTTCGCGCGAAACGGGTCAAGAAGGTAGCTTCCTCCATGGCTGAGTCGCCACCGCCGACCACGGCGATGTCCCGGTCCCTGAAGAAGAAGCCATCGCAGGTGGCGCACCACGAGACCCCGTGCCCGGACAGGCGCTTCTCGTTCTCCAGCCCGAGCTCGCGGTACCGCGAGCCCATGGCGAGGATCACCGACCGTGCGCGGTACTCGTTGCCGGAGCTGTCACGGACGACCTTGATCTCGCCGGTCAGGTCGACGGACTCGGCGTCGTCGGTGACGAACTCGGCCCCGAACCGTTCGGCCTGTGCGCGTATCTCCTCCATCAGCTCGGGACCCATGATGCCGTCGCGGAAACCCGGATAGTTCTCGACCTCGGTGGTGTTCATCAGCGCGCCACCCCAGGTCACCGAACCCTCGATGACGAGTGGTGCCAGACGTGCCCGCGCGGCGTAGATCGCTGCGGTGTATCCCGCCGGCCCGGAGCCGATGATGATGACGTGGCGGACCTCGGTCACGCTGGTGCCTTTCGGACGATTTCGACGGAGCCGCGACAGGGCGGCGTCCTGCTCCGCATAACGGATCCTAGGGGTCTCAGCATTCCCGAGCTCGGTCGTGTCACTCCACCGGAACAGTCAGCGTCGTGAGCACGTCGGAGGCCGTGGCGTCGCACGTCGGAAGGACCCACCCCTGGGCCGTCTCGTCCGTGCTCGCGGTCGTGACGACGAGGACGGCGCCGGCTGCGCCGAGGTCGGTCGGCGCAGTGCCGATGATGTCCCGGCCGACCTCGGCGGCCAGCGTCGCGCCGCACGCGCCGGTGGTGAGTTCCTGATCCGCCCGCTCCGTCGTAGCCGTGCTGCCGCTCACGATCTGCCGGATCTGCTCGGTCAGGGCCGTTCTCGCGTCCTGAGGGCTGAGGGGCCGGCCCTGCGGAGCGGGCGTGTCCGCGTCGCCGCCGGCATCGGGCACGGCCTGCGCGCCTTCCGCGGTCGACACGTCCGCACCGCCCTCGGCGACCGTCGTCTGGCTGTCGTCGCCGCCGGTCGAACCGGTCCCGACCACGTAGCCGGCGAAGGCAACGGCGGCGACCGCTGCCGCCGCTGCCAGCAGGGTCGGCATCCGGGCGCGCCATGGACGCACACGCGAAAAGCTGCCGACCCGTGAGTTCGACCGGCTGGATTCCGCATTCGACAGCGCGTCGTCGACACGGGCGGCCACGTCCGCCGGGGTGGGGAGCGCCGGCGGCGCGGCGGCCAGTTGGTGCGACACGTCGGCTAGCCGTCGGTGCGTCTCGGTGCACGACGGGCAGTTGGCGAGGTGCGCGGCGACGTCGGCCGCCGCCCGGTCAGGCAGGAGGCCCTCGTCGTACTCGGCGATGAGCGCGGCACCGAGGTGGCCTCCGGTCATAGGGGCTCACCTCCTGGTCCGCGGGCTGGCGTGGATGGGACGTCCGCCGGGGCCTCAGGGTTCCCGCGCAGCGGGTCCCGGGAGACAGGGTTCCCGCGCAGCGGGTCGGGTGCCTCCTCGGAGGTGAGCAGGGGGAGCAGTCGGGCGCGGGCGCGGGCGCACCGGCTCTTCACCGTGCCGATTGGGCACCCCAGCATCTCGGCCACCTCGCGGACCGGATATCCCTCCATGTCGACCAGGACCAACGGAACCCGCTGCTCGTCGGGGAGAGTGGCCAGGGCAGCCTCGATGTCCAGCCGCAACGCAGCCTGTGCTCCGGGATCGAGCCCGGGTGACGGAACGTCGAGGTCGTCGGCCAGGGCGACGACCGGGCGGGCGGCTGTGTGCCGGACGCGGTCGAGGCAGGCGTTGACGACGATGCGGTGGAGCCAGGTGGTGACGGCGGACTCGGCCCGGAAGGACCCCGCCCGGCGGAAGGCGTTGACCAGGGCGTCCTGGAGCGCGTCGGCGGCGTCGTCGGGATTGCCGAGCGTGCGCAGCGCTACCGCCCAGAGTCGGTCACGATGGCGGCGGACGAGCTCTCCGAACGCGTCCGGGTCGCCCTCGATGTGACGCTGCAGGAGCGTGGCGTCGTCGCCACCGGTCACCCGAGCACCTCCACCTCGGCCACGCCGCCGCGATAGTCGCCACCCTCCGCCGGCAGACGGGTGAACCATATGAGGACATACCGGGTTGAGACGGGCGACTCAAACGTGACCGGCAGCTCGGAGCCGGCGGAGCCGAACTCGACCACCACGGTCCAGTCGTCGAGGTCCTCCGG
>JBOGDU010000063.1:0-9467 GCA_050743145.1 Jiangellaceae bacterium
CCGCATCGGAGGCCGGCGGCTGCGTCGCCGCCGGCACGACTGTCACCAGATGGCTGGCATGGTCGTAGACGAAGCGCAGCTCGGTGTCCGCCTGGAGTGCCAGCGGGATGTTCGCACCGTTGGCGGCGCCGGCAGCACCGTAGTTCTCTTCCCACGACCCGTTGAGCCGCACCTTGAACTCGTACGACCCGGCCGGCAGCGCGCCGACGAACTCCCAGATCTGCCCGTCGCCGGTGGCCGCCAGGTCGGTTGCCGCGCACGACTCGCTCCAGTCGGTGTCACATCCGAGCTCGGACATCAGGCTGCCCATCAGCGTGACGCGGTCGGGCGCCTCAGTGTGGTCGGCGTTCGCAGGTACGGCGACGACCGTGAGCGACCCCACCACCCCGGCGACCAGAAGTGGAACAAGCAGACGGCGGGAAGGGCGTCGGGACATGTGTCGCTCCTCGGTCGCTGACGTCTCGTTCGTGACCCTAGTCACACCCCGAGGCCCGGCGGGAGTACCTTTCGCCTCTTGATCATGGTCATCGAGCGCGCGTGACCCGGCCTTCGTCCCAGACCGGTTCCGGCGCCTCGTACACCTGGCCGTCGGCGCCGAACACGAGGTACCGGTCGAACCCGCGTGCGAACCACCGGTCGTGGGTGGCGGCGATCACGGTCCCTTCGAAGCCTGCCAGCCCGTCCTCCAGCGCTTCGGCCGAGACCACGTCGAGGTTGTCGGTCGGCTCGTCCAGCAGCAGCAGCGTGGCGCCGGACAGCTCCAGCAACAGGATCTGAAACCTGGCCTGCTGCCCGCCCGAGAGCGAGTCGAACGACTGCTCGGCGGCATAGGCGAGCTCGTAGCGGTCGAGGGCGCGGCTGGCCTCCTCCCTCGGCAATCCGTCGCGGTGACCGTCACCACGGTGCAGGATCTCCAGCAGCGTTCGGCCGGCCAGCTCAGGGTGGTCATGCGTCTGGGCGAACCAGCCCGGACGGACTCGCGCACCCAGCCGTGCCGAACCGGTGTGCCGGACCGGCGGAACGGGCAGGTCGTCGACGGGACGTTGCCCGGCGTCAGGATCGGTGCCGCCCGCGGCCAGGAGCCGCAGGAAGTGTGACTTGCCCGAGCCGTTCGAGCCGAGCACGGCAACACGTTCGCCGTACCACACCTCGAGGTCGAACGGGTGCATCAGCCCGGTGAGCTCCAGCCTCTCGCAGACGACGGCGCGCTTGCCCGTGCGGCCACCCTGCAGCCGCATCCGGACGTCCTGTTCACGTGGCTGTGCCTCCGGCGGGCCGACGTCGACGAAGCGCTCCAGCCGCTTCTCGGCGGCGTGGTAGCGGCTGGCCATGTCCGAGTTGTACGCGGCCTTCTGCTTGTAGTAGAGCACCAGCGCCCTGAGCTTGGCGTGGTCCTCGTCCCAGCGCCGGCGTAGCTCCTCCAGCCGGGCGAACCGCGCCCGCCGCGAGTCGTGATAGGTCGCGAACCCCCCAGGATGCGTCCATACCGCGTTCCCGGCCGCGCCCAGTTCGACCGTGACGACGCTGGTCGCCGTCCGGGCCAGCAGCTCGCGGTCGTGACTGACGTACAGCACGGTCTTCGGCGACTCGACCAATCGCTGTTCCAGCCACCGTTTGGCCGGCACATCGAGGAAGTTGTCCGGCTCGTCGAGAAGCAGCACCTCGTCCAGGCCACGCAGCAGCGCCTCGAGCACTAGCCGCTTCTGCTCCCCTCCGGACAGTGTCGTGAGCTGTCGCCAGCGGCACCGCTCGTAGGGGACGCCGAGCGCGGAGGTGGTGCAGATGTCCCACAACACCTCCGCCTCGTATCCGCCGGCGTCACTCCATTCCGTCAGTGCGTGCGCGTAGGCCATCTGGGTGGGTTCGTCGTCGCGGTCCATCATGGCCAGCTCCGCGGCGTCCAGAGTGGCGGCGGCCGCCCGGACCCGTGGCGGCCCGACCGACAGCAACAGGTCACGCACATCGGTGGACCCGGCTGCCACGAACTGACGCATGACGCCAACGCCGCCGGACCTGGTCACGGCTCCGCCGTTCGGGTCGACGTCCGCTGCGATGATTCGCAGCAGCGTCGTCTTGCCGGATCCATTGGCCCCGACCAGAGCGACCTTCGCGCCCTCGCCGACCCGGAAGGAGATGTCGTCGAGCAACACGCGCCCGTCCGGGAGCGTGAAGGAGACGGAGTTCAGGTCGACGTGGCCCACCGGGATCCAGTGTCACTCGCGCGGCCGCCGCCAGGCGACCCGGTTTCTCTCCCGACCTGTCCGGATCCGGCTGGCCAACCTGTCCGGGATGCGGGTAATCCTGGCAGTCATGCAGGGCGTTGCCGCGGTCGTCACGACCGGCATCTACTGCCGGCCGGGGTGCGGAGCGCAACCTCTCGCACAGAACGTCCGGCAGTTCCCGGTCGCTGCGGCTGCGGAGGCGGCGGGTTACCGGGCCTGCCTGCGGTGTCGGCCGTACCGCCGTCCCCTGGCAGTGGACTGGGCGGGCCCGGAGCTGGTGTGCCGCGCCATCCACGTGATCCTCGACGGTGTGCTCGACCACGGGACCGAGGCGACCCTGGCGGATCGGCTCGGTGTCTCGTCCCGGCATCTCCGCCGGTTGTTCATGACGCATCTCGGGGTGACGCCGGACGGGTTGGCGCGGTCGGCGCGTGCACACTTCGCCCGGAGACTGTTGGACGACACCGATCTCACCGTCACGGAGATCGCGTTCGCCGCAGGGTTCGGAAGCCTGCGACAGTTCAACCGGGTCTGCCAGGAGGTGTTCCGCGCCGCGCCGCGTGACCTCCGCTCGAAGCGCAGGCAGTCGGACCGGCTCGTTGCCGACGGTGGTCTGGCGCTGCGGCTCGCCTTCGACGGCGCCCTGGACTGGCAGGCGCTGACCGCGCACCTCGCGGTGACCGCGGTCCCGGGCGTCGAGCATGTCAGCGACGGCGTATACCGGCGGACGATCGTGGTCGGGGGCGACCCTGGCGTGCTCGAGCTGCACCCCGGTGGTGACGACCACCTCGTTCTCCGTGCCCACCTACCGCACTGGCGGGATCTGCTGCATGTCGTCAACGGGGCGCGGCGGATAGCCAGCCTCGACTCGGGCCTGGACGAGCCGGTCAGGCAGCTCGGCCGCGACCCGGTCGTCGGGCCGCTGATTCGCGACCGCCCTGGTGTGCGTGTTCCCGGGACCTGGGACGCCTTCGAGACCGGCGTCCGGTCGATCGTCGGGCAGCAGTGGCCGTGGACCGCTGCGAGCACCGTCATGGCCGAGCTCGTGGAACGACACGGCACCCCGGTAGGCGGACTGCGCCAGCTCGGCCTCAGCCACACGTTCCCCCGTCCCGGTCTCCTCGCCGGTGCGGACCTGAGCGGCCTCGGGCTCCCGGAGTACACAGCAACCGCCATCAGTGCGTTCGCCCGCGGTGTAGGCGACGGCACGATCCGTCTCGACCGGAGCGGCGGCCTGGACCGGCTCGTCACCTCGGTCAGCGCACTCGACGGAGTGGGGTCCTGGACCGCGCACTACCTGGCTCTTCGTCTCGGAGAGCCAGACGCCTGCCCGCTCTCCGGCCGCGATCTGCGCCGGTACCTGCCTGGGCGCAGCGGCCCCGTGCATCGAGCCGACGTCATCGACCGGTGGCGACCCTGGCGTGCCCTGGCGATGACACACCTGTGGGCGACGGACGGGTCGTCTGCGCTCGCCGACGGACAGGAAGGTGCGGCATAGCAGCCCGGCATCGAGATCGATCAGGTCCGGGTCCACGTCGCCGGCGACGTCGCGGTGGTTTCCGCGCGCAGCTTTGCGAAGCCCGGGACGGTCAACCGATACGTCGATACCTATCAGCGCCGCGATCACGGCTGGCTCTGCGTCCACGCATGCGTCTGGCCGCTGCAGGCGACCGATACCAGATCCAAGGAGTGATCACATGAGAACTGCCAGGCTCCGAGCCGCGATCGTCCGGGGAGCGCTCGCGCTTCCGCTGGTGATCGCCGTCGGTGCAACGGTGCCCGCACAAGCGGACGGACAGCATCCGGATACGGAGTACGAGATCACCGAACTCGGCTCGCTCGGCGGCACGGAGAGTTCGGGGAACAGCATCAACAACCTGGGGTGGGTCATGGGCACCTCGAACCTGCCCGACGACGAGGTCGTGCACGCCGCGTTGTGGCGTCAGGAGACCTTGACCGACCTCGGCACACTCGGCGGCCCGGACAGCAACAGCGCCGTCCTGTTCCTGAGCAAGAGCAACCGTGTCGTGGTCGGCGTCACCGAGACGGGCGACATCGACCCACGGGACGAGATCTGGAGCTGCGCGAGGTTCTTCCCCACCGAGACCGATCAGGTCTGCCGTGGCTTCGTGTGGGAGCGAGGCGAGATGCGGGCGCTGTCGACGCATGGTGGAACGCACGGTTTCGCCGCCGGCGTGAACAACCGCGGGCTCGTGGTCGGCTGGGCGGAGACCGCAGAGGAGGACCCGACCTGCAACCCGCTGGAGCGCCAGTTCCTCGGGTTCGTGGGCGCGGTGTGGGACACCCGCGACGGTGACCGCATCCAGGAGCTGCCGCCACTGCCCGGCACCGGCGACAGCATCAGCACCGGGAACGCGGTCAACGACCGCGGTCAGATCGTCGGCATCTCCGGCATCTGCTCGAATGCCGTCGGCGGCTTCAGCGCCCGGGCCGCCGTGATGTGGGAGAACGGCGAGCCCGTCGACCTGGGCAACCTCGGCGCGCAGGCATGGAACACGCCGGTCGGAATCAACAACAGCGGCACCGTCGTCGGGTTCGCCAACGCCGCAGGGACACCGGGCAACGCGTTCAGCGATCGTCCGTTCATCTGGACCGAGCAAGGCGGGATGCGCGACCTCGGCACGCTTCCCGACGACACCAGGGGCCAGGCCCTGGGCATCAACGACCGGGAGCAGATCGTCGGGCTGTCGAGGGTGACCTCTGCCGACAACACCGCCGTCATCTGGGAGGACGGCGAGATCACCGATCTCAACACGATCGACGCCGGCTACGACGGCCATCTCCTGTTCGCCGGCGACATCAACGATGCGGGTGTGATCACCGGTGCCGCGAGGAGCGTGGAGACCGGGGACGTCGTGGCGTTCGTGGCGAGGCCCGTACATCGCTGAACACGTCCTCGAGTGTCTGCCTGTCGCGGGATCACCCGCCCGCGGCAGGCAGACGCTCCGGAACCGCTACTGGATGCCGTGCTTCCTCAGGATGGCCTCGATGTCGGCGAGGTCGTCGTCGGCGTCCGCCGCCGGCTTGGCTGCGACCGCGCGGCCCGGTGGTTGCTTACCTTCGACGGCGCCGCCACGCCGCCCGCGCCCCTCCAGTCGCTGTCCGACGACGAACAGCACACCGGCGATCGCCAGGGCGATCACTCCCAGCCACGCCAGCGGGCTGAGCACGATGCCGGCCAGGAACCCGACCACCCCGATGGCCGAGGCGCCCATGAGCAGGAAGCCGATCGACGCGAGCTGCAGCGAGCCGGCCCAGCCGGTGGACCGGGACCGCCTGACGGCGAGAGCCACGAGGCCCGCTCCGCCTGCGGCGACGGCGATCGAGATCAGATCCTGAAGCACCCTTCCAGGCTACGCGCACCCCGTTGCAGGCGCGTCAGGGTCATCCCCGATCTCGCCCTGACTATCCACCCGATCGCACAACCATCCAGTCCCCGGAATGATCACGTTAAGAGGGTCCGTGGTCCCTTTGCCAGGTGTTCAGACCTGGCAAAGGTGGTAGAGACCTTCTTCACGTGATCATTCCGCCGGCGATTCGCCGGAAAGATGTCAGCCGAGCCGGACGATCCGGCCTTCGCCCCCCTCGGGGTAGTCGGCCGCCGACACCAGGCCGGCGAGGTCGTCGACGATGTAGCCGGACAGCGCCTGCTGGTAGGACAGTCCGACAGTGGTGAACGGCAGGCCGCGGAACGGGTACTGGTCGCCGCCGCGGGCGCTGAAGTCGTTCGTCGCGATCGCGACGCCGGCCCCGGCCACCACCGCTCCGTCCTGGACCACGACGGTGCCGTCGTCGAGCACCAGCGAGCGGACCCGGTCACCAGGGGTCAGGACGGTTCCCGCGTCGTCGACCACCTGTGCCGTCCGGGTGGCGTCGTAGGTGAAGCCGAAGCCGGCGATCTGGCCGAAGCGGCCGTCCGCCAGCGGCATGCGCGACACCAGGTTCTCGACGATCTCCTTGAACTGGTCGCGCGGGACGTCCGGTACCACTGACACGAAGTTCGAGAACGGCGCGATCGAGAACGTGTCGAGCTCGGTGAGCGGCCCGGCCGGGATCAGCGTGTTGTTCCGGATGCCGCCGCCGTTCTGGATCGCCACGTCGGGCGGTACCACGCCGAAGGCGGCGGCGTTGTCCTCGCCCGCGTCGAGCAACGCGTCGGCCACCAGGTTGCCCAGGTTGGTCTCCTCGGTGCGCACGCCTGGATCGCGACGTCCTTCCAGCGCGACCTCGGACTGCGCGATGACCGTCTGCGCAAGCTCGGCGATAAAGGCGTTGACCGGGTCGACGACACGATTCTGGATCCGCATGTCCGACTCGACTGCGTCGGGCGCGACGCCGGAGACGCGCACAGGCCCGCTGGAGTCGTCGACGTCGAGCACGGTGCCCGACTTGTCGAAGTTGACGACGAGCCGGCCGACGTACTTGTAGTCGCCTGCCGTCGTGACGATCGGCACCGTGGCGCCGTCGGCGTCGGTCACGACCACCGGGTAGCTGAACGGCTGACCCGTTGCCGGGTCCACGGCCCGGACGTCGCCGGGTACGAGCAGGTCGTCCTCGTTCGCGAGAAGCTCGTCGCCGCCGCCGGCTATGGCCACGTCGACGTCGCTGAGCATCGGCACCAGCGCGCGGTCCTCGTTGACGTTCTGCAGGTGGCTGATCAGCACGATCTTGTCGACGCCGCGCCCGGTGAGCCGGTCGACCTGGTCCTGGACCAGCCCGGCGACGTCGTCGAGCACCTTGACGTTGCGGGGGCTCGAGATCGCCGGGAGCAGTGGCGTGGTGGCGCCGACGACACCGATCCGCTCGCCGCGTTCACGGACGAGGGTGCTGGCGACGATGGTGCCGTCGTCGGCGAGCTCGGCCAGCCGCGGCTCGTCACTGACGTCGAGGTTGGCCGAGACGAACGGCGGAGTGTTGCGGCCGAAACCCTCGATGAAGTCGGCGAGTACGTCCGGTCCGAAGTCGAACTCGTGGTTGCCGATGGCGAACGCGTCGTAGCCGATCTCGCGCAGCGCGAGGGAGTCGTAGAAGGGAACACCCTTCTCGAGGCTCGCCTGGAACTCGGGGCCGGCGAGGAAGTTGTCGCCCGACGAGAGCAGGATCGCGCCACGGCGGCGTGCCTGCCCCTCGGGCGCCCGACCCTGTGTCGCCTCTGCGCGGAGGTCGTCGACGAGGGTGGCGAACCGCGCGACACCGCCGAAGTCGGGGTTGCCAGGTGCGCCGGTGAGCCGCGACTCGCCGTCGTTGTTGTGCAGGATCGTCAGCGTGAACGCCGGCTCGGCGCCGTCCTGGGCGGCAGCGGTGCCGGCCGCGCCCACCGGGACGACCAGAGCGACGGCCAGGGCAGCGCCGACGACGGCTCGGCGCCGCGTGCGTGGGGTGATCGACGGCATCAGAACTCCTCGTGGCCAACAGTGATACCGCTGGAGTCTAGATGTGCCCGCGTGTCAGGCAGCCGTGCAGGACCCGACAAGTGGCCACAATCAGGGTGCGCCGGTCAGCGTCCGTCGTTGCCGGGCGACCGCAGCGCGAGACCCGAGATCCCGGTCTGGTGGGTAGCCGACACCCTCGAGGGTCAGTCCGCGCGGTGGAACCACGCTCACGGCCGGGTCGCGGCGGCGCCCGTCGAGCACCGACGCGGGCCAGGCGACCGGCCGACGCCCGTCGCCGACGGCAAGAAGTGCGCCGACGAGCGACCGCACCTGGTTGTGGCAGAAGGCATCCGCCTCGACCGTGGCCACGGCCAGCCCGTTCTCCGCACGCTGCCAGCGCAACACCCGCAGCTCCCGAACCGTCGACGCGCCCTGCCGAGCCCGGCAGAAGGCCGCGAAGTCGTGCTCGCCGAGCAGGCCCTCCGCGGCGGCGTTCATTGCCGACAGGTCGAGCGGACGAGGGTGCCAGAGCACCGACGCTCGGCTCAGCGGATCGACACCGTACGGCGCGTCCGCCACGCGGTACGCGTAACGGCGCCAGATCGCCGAGAAGCGCGCGTCGAAACCGTCCGGAGCGACCACCACCGACCGCGCCCGGAGGTCGGCAGGCAGCACGCCGGCCAGCCTGCGGACGATCGCATCCTCTTCTGATCTCGTGGATCGTCCGGCCACCACGAGCCAGGCGTCGCGCGGCACGTCGGCGTGGCAGACCTGACCGCGGGCGTGCACACCGGCATCGGTCCGGCCGGCGGCGGTGAGCCTGGGCGGCGGGACCCGCAGGACCATGCCCAGGGCGTGCTCGAGCGTGCCCTGGACGGTGCGCAGGCCCGGCTGGACGGCCCAGCCGGCGAAGTCGGTGCCGTCGTAGCCGACGTCGAGGCGAAGGCGCACCAGTCCGGGCTTCATCCGAGGTCGATGATGCGGCCGACCGTGGCTGTATACGAATCGAAGTGGGCCGACGGCCTCAGGCGTTGGCCGGCCTGGAGAAGCCGGCGGCCTCGGCTGCTTCAGCGGTCCGGAACCACACCTCGGCAACGGTCCGGTCGTAGGACGGCGACTCCGTCGTGTGGTACAGCCTGGAGTCCTCGTTGCCCTTGACGGTGAAGCCTTCGGGAGCGGAGCCGTCCTCGAGCGGGCCGGCGGAGTCGGGCCCGTACGGTCCCTCCGACGCCGGCGTACCGGTCCCGGCGTCCGGCTCCGCCGAACCCTCGACCGGCAGGTCGGCGAACTCGACGGAATCGGTTTCCTCGACGGCGACCGATTCTTCCCCGGGCCCCCCGTCGGTGCCGGCCGGCTCTTCCACCGCGGCGTCCTCCGGCGCGGCCGGCTCTTCCACCGGCGTCTCCCCCGTGGCGGGCGTGGCCTCGGCGGCCGTGGGCGCCGTCTGTGCGGCCTTCCTGGCTGCGCGCCGGGTCGCCGCCTCGGCCTCCGCCACCGTCTGCTCGGCCAGCGGCTCGACCAGCTCGATAATGGCCATCGGCGCGTTGTCGCCCTTGCGCGGACCGATCTTCACGATCCGCGTGTAGCCACCGTTGCGATTCTCGTACCGCGGGCCGATCTCGGTGAACAGGAAGTGCACGATCCCTTTGTCACCGATCGTGCTGGCCACCTGCCGGCGAGCGTGCAGGTCACCGCGCTTGGCCTTGGTGATCAGGCGCTCGGCGACCGGCCGGAGCCGGCGAGCCCTGGCCTGCGTGGTGGTGATGCGGCCGTGCTCGAACAGCGCCGTGGCCAGGTTCGCCAGGATGTGGCGCTGGTGCGCCGGCGAGCCGCCGAGGCGGGCACCCTTGGT
>JBOGDU010000064.1:0-6434 GCA_050743145.1 Jiangellaceae bacterium
TGATCATGGCCGGCGGCGGGCTCCAGCCTGACCACGTGCCCTGGCTGGCCCGGGCCGGAGTTCGCAAGTTCCACGTCGGGTCGAGGGTGCGCCCCGGGGGATCGTGGAAGGCGTACGTCGACGCGTCGATGGTCCGGTCGTGGCGCAGCCTGGTCGATGACGCCGTCGCCGCCGCGCTGTGATCCTGCCGACGTGATCTACGTCGACCCGCCGATGTGGCCGGGGCACGGGCGGCTGTGGTCGCATCTGGTCTCCGACGCCTCCTACCCGGAACTGCACGCGTTCGCGGCGGCTGTCGGCATCCCCGCACGGGGGTTCGAGCGCGACCACTACGACGTCCCAGCAGAGATGTACGAGCGCGTCGTGGCTGCCGGTGCGTTGCCGGTCAGCAGCCGCGAGGTCGTACGCCGGCTGGCGGCTGCGGGGCTCAGGAGGCGGAAGCGCCACCGCGCAGCAGGATGAGCTCGGTCGCGATGTTGCGTCGGGCGTTCTCCTCCCACCGGTCGCGTGCCGTAGCGGTCGAGAACAGCGGATCCCGGGCCAGCAGCCCCTCGAGGACCGTCGCCCGCCCGCCCCGGAACTCCTCCTCCGGAACCCGCGCGTACTCGGCCCGAACGGCAGCGGCGTAGCCGGCGTACTCGGCCGGTCCGCCGCCGAGCACCGCCAGGTCGGCGTCGCACAGCACGCCGCCGTTGCGGTCGCCCACGGCCGGGTCGTGCCCGACGGTGAGCTGGACGAGCCGGACCACCTCGGCCACCCGGGCGTCGTCGAGTCCCGCGGCGCGCAGCGCCGACTCCGCGAGCATTGCGCTGTCCCGCTCGTCGTGCCCCGGTCGTCCGGTGTAGACGGCGTCGTGGAACCACGCGGCGAGTCTCACGGCATCGGCGTCGTCGGCCTCGCCGGCCAGCTCGTCGACGGCGTCGAGGACGGCTGTGAGGTGCCCCACATCGTGGTATCGGCGGTGCGGCTCCGACCAGCGTCTGAGCAGGTCACGGCCGGATTCGTCGTCGTCCGCGAGCCGCCGCCACCGGGCGAGCAGGTCCTCCATGCCGCTATGATGACCGCAGCACAGGGTTCCCGTGCGCGTCTGGTGGTGGGGAGACGCGCCGCGTTGGCCGTTCGGAGCACCTGTGTCCCCCCTCACGTCCTACCGGCGCCTGCTGGCCCTGACCGGGCCCGGCTACGTCGTCGTCTCCTTCCTGGGCCGGCTCCCGCTCGCCATGAGCCAACTCGGCACGCTGCTCCTCGTCTCGACGGCCACCGGACGGTACGCAGCCGGCGGGTTCGCCGCCGGTGTGCTCGCCGTCTCGAACGCGGTCGGCGCTCCGGTCGCGGGCGGGGTGGCGGACCGGATCGGGCAGCGTCCGGTCGTGCTGGTCCAAGCGCTCACGTCGTCGGCCACCCTGGTCGCGCTGGTGATGCTGGTGTCCGCCGGAGCGGCGCTGCCCGTCATCGTGCTGGCGGCCGCGGCAGCCGGACTGTCGATGCCACAGGTCGGCTCGCTGGCTCGCGTACGGTGGCGGCCGATCACGCGAGGCACCGGCAGCGTGCAGCCCCGCCTGGTCGACGCCGCCTTCTCCTACGAGGGCGCCGCGGACGAGGCCTCGTTCGTGCTCGGCCCGGCGGTGGTGGGAGCGCTGGCCGTCGTGGTCGACCCTGGCGGCGCGCTGCTCGCGGCCGCCGGGCTGTTGGCCGTGTTCGGGTGCTGGTTCGCCGTGCACCCGACGGCCGTTGTCGCCCACCGGGAGCGACCGGGCGCCGTGGGTCGCCGCAGTCGTCTCGTCACCTCCGAACTGGTCGGCCTGGCCGCAGCGCAGATGCTCATCGGAGTCGTGTTCGGTGCGGTGCAGACCGGGACGACGGTGTTGGCGATCGGCGACGGCAAGCCCGGTCTGGCCGGCCTGATGCATGCGTTGCTCGGGGTCGGGAGTGTCGTCGCGGGACTGGCCTGTGCGGCTCTCCCGGCGCGGTTCGGCTATGAGCGGCGCATCCTCGCCTTCGCCGTCGGCCTGCTCGTGCTCTCGTCACCGCTGCTGCTCGTCGACTCGCTGGGAACGCTCGTTCCGGCGATCACGGCCCTGGGCTTCGCAGTCGCTCCATACATGATCAGCGTGTTCATGGTCGCGGAGCGGATCGTGCCGCTGCGGCGGCTGGGCGCGGCCATGACGATGCTCGCCGGCGCCACCGGCATCGGATACGCCCTCGGCTCCGGAATCGGCGGTCGGTTGGCCGACGCCGGCGGTCACACGCCGGCGTTCGCGGTCGCTGTGACGGCCGGCGCCCTCGCCGTCGCGCTCGCCGCGTCGTCCGCCCGCCGGCTGGCCGCCGTCCAGACGGTCGTTCGGTCGGAGGTCGTCAGACCGGCTGATCCGGTCCCGGTCCGCCCAGCATCGTGCCGCGTCGCCCCGGCGCGCCCAGTGCGGGGAGTAGGAACCGGTCGAGACCGATCCAGCCCGCGTTCCGCCACGCCGCCGCCAGGGCTAGGCCGAGCAGGATGAACACCGGGTTCACGCCCGCCGTGCCGGACAGGACGAACGAGAAGTTCAGCATGAGGCCGACGACGGCGGCGATGCCGGTGAACGCGCCGAGGATGAGCAGGAGCCCCACACCGAACTCGACGAACGGGATGATCTTGGCGAGCCAGGACGCGTTGTCATTGATGACCTCGAGGACGTCCACCCACCATCCGTACGCGACCGGCGGATGCTCGCCGGCGGCGGAGTCGACGGCCGCCTGGGTGTACCCGGCAAGCGCGGCTCCGTCGTTGTTCAGCCACCCGTCACCGGTGATCTTGCCCCAGCCGGACTCGAGCCACTGCCAGCCCAGATAGACGCGGACGACGAGCCAGAGGGTCGTCCAGAACGGGTGCGTGGTCTTCGTCGCCTGGTGGACGATCTTCCACTCGGGATACGTCTGTTCGAGATCGCGGGCGGCCATGACGGACTCCCTTTCGACGCGGGACCCTCTCCACTGTGAGCATGGCGCACGGCCGGCGCAACGTCACTTACCGGATCACCCGCAGTACCGCAGGGCGAGCAACGCATAGGCGCGGGCGCAGTCTAGGAGGTCGGCCAGTGCGACGTGTTCGTCGGCCGCGTGGGCGGTGGCGAGGTCGCCAGGGCCGAGGAGGACCGTCGGGATGCCGGCGGCGGCGTAGAGCCGGAGGTCCGAACCGCTCGGCGCACCTCTCGTCTCGGGCCTCCACTGCGCTGCGTCCGTACAGGCGGAGCGGACGTCGTCGAGCAGGCGGTGCCCGTCCGGGAGCCTGCCCGATGCGAACACCCCGCCCGGCCAGCTCACCCGTGCAGGATGCGACGACAACCATGGATCGCGGTCGCACGCCGCCGCCACGGTGGACTCGAACTCCGTTCGAGCCCGTTCGACCGGCTCGCCGATGCGCACGCCGTACCGACCCTCGGCCACCAGGAGGTCGGGAACGGTGCTGGCCCAGTCGCCGGCCCGGATGACACCGATCGACAGCGGGTGGGCGATCTCGAGGTGTGCCAGCGAGGGATCCGCGTCGCGATTGCGTCGGCGCTCGAGGTCGCGGAGTGCGGCCAGGACCGGGCCTGCCGCATCGATGGCAGAGACGCCCTCGGTCCGCGTGGAGCCATGGGCCGCGCGCCCCGGAACCTCGATGCGGAACGTCAACGAACCGGCGTTCGCCGCCACGACGGTAGCGTCCGACGGTTCGGCGATGACGCACGCGTCGCCACCGTGACCGCGCTGGAGCGTGGCGTAGGCGCCGATGCCGCCGTCCTCCTCGCCGACGACGCAGTGAACCGCGAGGGATCGCTGCAGCCGGACTCCCGTCACCCGCAGCGCCGAGATCGCTCCCAGCGCGGCAGCCAGCCCGCCCTTCATGTCGCAGGCGCCGCGGCCGTACAGCAGGCCGCCTTCCTCGCGCAGGTGCCAGGGATCGGACGTCCACGCGCCGAGGTCGCCCGGTGGCACCACGTCGGTGTGCCCGGCGAGGATCAGGGCCGGCGCTGACCCACCGAACGTGCCGACGCAGCCGAGCGCCTCGTCCCGGACGACCTCCTCGCCGGGATAGCCGGGCGACCCGCGCAGCGCCGGAAGATCGATGGCCCAGAGGTCGACCTCGGCGCCGAGCGCAGCCAGACGTTCGGCGCACCATCGCTGGACGGCAATCTCGCCGGCAGAGCCGCCGACGCTCGGGAACGCCACCAGCGCGGCGAGGTCGGCCACGATCGCGTCGACGTCGACAGCCTCGACGACTCGTCGCTCGGTGGGGCTGAGCGTCACGGTCCCGAGTCTGCCAGCTGTGCAGGCAGCGGTTCGGCGTGCACGATCACCAGCGACGAGACCGCGCGAGTGAGCACCACGTACAGGCGGCGCAGGCCGCGAGGCTCTGCGGCGACGATGTGGGCCGGTTCCACGACGACGACGTGGTCGAACTCGAGGCCCTTCGACAGCGTCGCCGGCACGAGCATCAGCCGCGGGCCGTCCTCGTCGTCCGGGGACCCGGTGACAATCCCGGCGTCGGAAAGGGTGCGCGCCAGACGGTGCGTCTCGCCGTCCGCGGCGATGATCCCGACCGAGCCTTCCCGGACGGACACGTCCACGACGACCCGCACGACGGCGGCAGCAAATCCCGATCCGGCATCCACGCGGACGACGTCGAGCCACCCCGCGTTCGCGCGGACCGGCTCGGGCGGCGCCACCGCGGGAGCGATCGTGGGCAGCAGCCGCGAGGCCAATGCCACGACCTCCGCGGGTACCCGGTAGCCACGACGCAGCACTTCGATGTGAACGTCCGCCATGCCGAGGTGGCCGAGCGCTTCCGGCCAGGACCCGGTCGCCCACGGCGTCGTCCCCTGCGCGATGTCGCCGAGCACCGTCGCCGAGCCGGTCGACGCCCGCCGGCCCACCGCGCGCAGTTCCATCGGCGACAGGTCTTGGGCCTCGTCGAGCACGACGTGCCCGACCATCGCCGTGCGTTCGACGATCCCGCGGGCCTCGTCCACGAGGACGGCGTCGGCGTGCGACCACGGCGCCGTCCGCGGACCACGTGCCGGCCGGTTCCACTGGAGCAGCCGGCGTTCCGCAGGCTCCAGCAGGCCGTCGGCCACTTCGTCGAGGTATCCGGGCTCCCCGAGCAGGCGCATGACCAGTCGGACCGGATCGACGGCCGGCCATGCCGAGTCGACATTGTCGCGCACGGGCTTCGACCGGGCGACCGTGTCCTGGACCCGGTCGTCGGTGATCACGCCGGCGCTCTCCATCCGCAGAAGTACGAGGTGCGCGAGGCGTTGGGGCAGCAGCGACCGGCCGATGCCGTAAGCGTCACCGCGGGCCCTCATCGCGGCGACCGCCTCGGCCACCTCGTGCGCCGGGATCCGCCACAACCTGGTGCCTCGCGGTATGACCAGCGGTTCGGACGTTTCGCGCACGTGACCCCAGACCGCCCTGCGCACGACCTCGGCCAGCCGTGCGTCGCCCTTCAGAGTGGCGACCTCGTGCGGGTCGAGCCGCCGGACGGGCACGCTCTCGACGAGTTCCGCGACGGTGACCTGCCGGACGTCGACCTCGCCGAGCGCCGGGAGCACCTGCCCGATGTAGTGCAGGAACGCGCGGTTGGGGCCGACCACGAGGACGCCGCTGCGGGCCAGTCGACGGCGATAGGCGCGCAGCAGGTACGCGGCGCGGTGCAGGCCGACCGCGGTCTTGCCGGTTCCCGGCGCGCCCTGGACGCACACCGTGCGGTCGAGGTCGGCGCGGACCACCTCGTCCTGATCGGGCTGGATGGTGGCGACGATGTCGCGCATCGGACCGACGCGCGGCCGCTCGATCTCCTCGGTGAGGATCCGGCTGGTGACGTCGGCCTCCGTGGCGTCGCGCAGGTGCTCGTCCTCGTAGGAGGTGATCTCGCCGCGGGCGAACCCGAACCGGCGGCGCAGCGTGACCCCGTGCGGGTCGCGGCGGGTGGCGCGGTAGAAGGCACGCGAGACGTCGGCCCGCCAGTCGACGACGACCGGGTCGCCGGCCGCGTCCATGACATGCCGCCGCCCGATGTGGAACGACTCCGGCCGCTGCTCCCCGACGTCGATGCGGCCGAAGAACAGCGGGACGGACGGATCGTCCAGCAGCGCCCGGGCACGGCGGTCGAGCGCCGCCTGCAGGTAGCCCTCGGAGACCGCGTCGCCACCCTGGGCGGTGAGCGACACGGTGTGCTCGCGCATCCGGCGCAGGTCCTCGCGGGCACTGCGCAGGTAGTCGCGTTCGGCCGCGAGAGCCGGATCGGTTCTAGACGTCACCGTGCAGGACGTCCTCGGCGTCGACGATTCGGTACGCATACCCCTGCTCGGCCAGGAAGCGTTGCCGGTGCTGCGCGAAGTCCTGGTCGAGTGTGTCGCGGGCGACCACGGAGTAGAAGCGGGCCGTCCGGCCGTCGGACTTGGGCCGCAGGATGC
>JBOGDU010000065.1:0-8672 GCA_050743145.1 Jiangellaceae bacterium
GGAAGAGCCCGGGACGCCGCCGGGAGAACCGACGAAGCTCCTCGACCAGGTCGCCGGGTTCGTGCTCGCCCACGAACGTCGAAACCTCGCGTGCCCTGGTTGCCAGCATTCCGGTCAGGTCGGTCGCCAGCCCGGAGCCGGTGGCCGACTGCCGCATGTGGTCCAGGTCGTCGCCGAACCGTCGCAGGTTGTCCGCCAGGCGATCGCGTTGGCTGATCGACTGGTCGCGGACCTGAGTCTTCAGCTCGCCGACCAGATCGCGGGCCTGCGTACCGATCTCGGACGCCACCTCCTGCGCCTGGCCCTTCGCCACGCCGGCGACCCGGCCGGCTTCCTCGGTGGCGGCGCCGGCCGCCTGCTTCACCGTTCCGGTGTCCTCACCGGCCGTCGTGCTGGTGGGTGTTCTTTCCGGCATGTCAGGGGTGCCGGCCCCCGTGGGTGTTGTCATCATGGCCTCCTGGTGTTGGCAACTAGACCCACCCGGTACCCCGGGGATCGCTACCTATGCGGACTCGGTCGAAGGAAATTTCGACCGACCGTCGTGCCCGGTCGGTGCTGACGAGGCCACGGTGAAGTGCAGCCGAATCACCGTCCCGGCCGGCCCGGTCTGCGTGCGGACCAGATCGGTCAGGTCGTTGACGATCCCGATGCGCGATGCGTGCTCGACGGCGAAGGCACGGACCTGCCCCAGATCGTCGATGTCGAACGCCACCGGGCCAGATCGGCTCGCCGACCATGCGCACGCGGGTGTTGGGGTACGCGTCCCCAAACGCACGCGGGACGCCGGGAATGATCCGTCCGGGATTGCGTCCGACTCGGCCCATGTCATGAGCCACACCCGGGAGGCAGCCGAGCCGAGCTCCCCTTCGATGAGTCGAAGCCCCGGCTCCGGGACGGCGGCGGCCATCGGGTCCTCACCGCCGAGGCCGTCCAGGAGGAACTGCACGGTCCCGGCCAGGTACTCGTCGGCATCCCGGTAGACGTGTGCGGCATGGAAGAAGGCTCGGGTCATGGCGGACCACGATCCCGGCCGATGGTCTCCACCGACCTCACGCCGGCCGGCATAGGGCCTCGTCCCCCAGCAATCGGTCGGCCGCGTCGAGCACCTCGTCGACCCCTATCCGCTCGAGAACCGGGTCGAGCACCGACGCGTGCGGGTCACCGGCGGTGGGCGACGAGGAATCACCGTGCCACAGGACGGCGTGCAGATCCGGGTCGATCGCGGGGCCCCACCATGCCGGCGGAGTCGGGCCGAACAGTCGGACCGACGGTGTGGCGTACGCGGTGGCCAGGTGACCGACGCCGGTGTCGGCGCACAGCACGAGCATCGCACCGGCGACCAGGTCGGCGAGGTCGGCGAGTCCGAGTGCACCGGACAGATCGCGCGCGCCGCTCCACGCTACGCGGGCACAGAGCGCACGCTCGCCCGTCGTCCCGGTGATGACGACGTCCACATCGCGGCGGACCAGCGCGTCCACCACCGACGCCCACCGCGCGGCCGGCCACCTCCTCGACGCTGCCGCCGCTCCCGGATGGACGACGACGTACCGCCCGCGGATGTCCCGTCGGGGCAGGCGCAGGTCTTCGGGCCCGCAGGCTCCGCCGGCGCTGCGAACCAGCCGGCACCACCGCTCGACCTCGTGCTCGTCCGGTCTCCAGGCCGGCCCGTCGTCGAACCCGGCCTCAGGGCAGCGGAACGCGACCAGCCGGCCCGGGTGGGTCTCCTGCAGGTTCTGGTGACTGTGCGGCCCGCGTCCGTGCAGGTTCACGGCGACCGTTGGACACTCGCGACCGCTCCAGCGCAGCGGTGAAAGGCCGGACGTGGGCAGCACCTCGTCGACGAGACCGAGACGGCGCAACCAGCCGCCCGTCGCCTCCGGGGCGGCCAGCACGATCCGACCGGACGGCCATGCCCGCCGTACGCCGCGCAGGGGTGCGACGCCGCTGACCGCGTCGCCGAGGCCCAGCGCGCGAAGCACCAGGACGGTCGGTCTCACGGCCAGGACGGCTCTGTCGACGACGTGACCACGAGCTCGCGGACCTCGCAGCCCACCGGCTGGCGGAGGACGTCGAGCACCACCTGGGCGACGTCGTCGGGGTCACAGAGGTCGGCGTCGGGTCCGGGTCGATACTGCTCGGCGCGCCCGTCGAAGAACGCGGTCCGCATCCCACCCGGGATCAGCAGGGTGACGCCGACCCGTCCGGCCAGCTCAGCCGCAAGTGCCCTGGTGAAACCGACCACGCCGAACTTCGACGCGCAGTACGCGGTGGCGTCGCTCACCGCCCGCAAGCCCAGTGTCGATGCGACGGTCACGACTCGTCCGCGGCTCTGCAGGAGATGGGGCAGGCAGGCCCGGACCACGGCCGCGGTGCCGAGCAGGTTGACCCGCACCACTCGCTCCCACGCGTCGACGGCGACGGTGTCGAGCGGACCGCACACGTCGATGCCCGCGGCGGTCACGACGGCGGACGGAGGACCGACCTGGGAGACCAACTCGTCGACGGCGCGCGCCGCCGCTGCCGAGTCCGCGAGGTCGGCCAGCACATGTGCGGCGTCCGACGGCGGCGGAACCACGTCGATGACGGCGGGCGTGCCGCCGCTTTTCGCGACCGCGGCGGCGACCGCAGCACCCAGCCCGCTGGAACCTCCGGTGACGAACACCGTGCCGAGTGTCGTGGGGATCATCGGACCTCCTGGGGAGCGGAACGCCCGGCCGTCGAGCGCGCGAGAATGGAAGTGGTGGAGCGCCCGGTCACGTAGGGCAGCAGGACGACGCGGCCACCCCAGGTGCGCACGAGTTCGGCCTCCGGAAGGGCCTCCACGCCGTAGTCGGCTCCCTTCGCCCACACGTCGGGGCGGAGTCGGTCGAGGGCCGTCCGCGGATCGTCCTGGTCGAACACGACCACCGCGTCCACGCTGGACAATGCCTCGAGCACCCGCACCCGGTCGGTCACGGGCACGGCCGGTCGTCCCGGCCCCTTGAGGCGTCGCACGGACTCGTCGGAGTTGACCAGTACGACCAGCGCGTCGCCGAGGCGTCGGGCGGCATTCAGGCACGCAACGTGCCCGGCGTGCAGGATGTCGAAACAGCCACCGGTCGCGACGAGTGTGCCGCCGCGCGCCCGGACCCGAGCGACGACATCGTCCACCTGGCCACGATCGGGCGACGCGTCGGCTCGTTCGGCTCGGCGGCCACGGAACCACTCGACCCCGCCCGCGGCGACAAACGCCGAGGCCTCGGCCACGGCGTCCACCACCGCCTCGGACAGGACTGCCCCGCGTGCGAGTGACACCGCTGCCGTCGCGGCGAACCGGTCGCCGGCTCCGCACGGATCGCCGTTCGCCACCTCTGGTGCGGGCACGAACAGTGGTTCGCTGCCGGCCATGGCAAGGAAGGCACCGCCGCTGCCGGCCGTCACCGCCACGGCCCGCGCTGTCCAGACCCGGCGGAGCTCGGCGGCCATGACGTCGCGGCTCGTGGTCCGACCTGACACCTCACGGCCGGGCCGCGCGGCCTGTGCCTCGGCCAGGTTCGGCGTGACCAGCGTGCATCCCGCAACCGGAGCGCCGCCGCGCGGATGCGGATCCCACACCAGCACGGACCGGCGCGCTGTGTCCGCCAGCAGGTCGCGCAGCCCCGGCTCCCGCGTCACACCCGCGCCGTAGTCCGATACCAGCACGACGTCGGCGCCGGAGACGATGTCGCGGACGGCCGACAGCGGTGGATTCGACGGAAAACCGGACCCGCCGGAGTCCAGGCGGACCAACGACTGCCCGAGGCTGCGCACGCGGGTCTTGCGACGGGTCGGACCCTGATGCGGTATCGGCAGCAGATCGAGCTGCTCACGCAACATGCCGGCCAGGCGGCGACCCTCGGGGTCGTCGGCCACCGGGGCGACGAGGCTGACCTGGACCCCGGGGCTGCAGCAGAGGAGGGCCGCCAAGCCGGCGGCGCCAGGGCTCTCCAGAACGCTGTCGACATCGACGACCGGGACCGGGGCGTCAGGAGAGATCCGGTCTGCTCGTCCGACGATGTCCCGATCCAGCACGACGTCGCCGACGACGACGATACGTGGGCTCATGCCGGCACCTGCCGGTCGAGCACGCGGTCGCCCGCTGCGGCAACGATCGGAAGATGGGCGTCGATGGCGGCGCACAGGGCGTGCACCGCGGCAAGATGCACTTCCTGCACGACGGCCGTGGTCCGGGCCCGCACCGCCAGCACCTCGTCGGCCCGGTCGGCCAGCGGGTTGGGGCGGGTGCCGGTCATCGCCCAGACGCGTACGCCCACGGTACGAGCCCGTTGGGCAGCTTTCAGCAGGTTCGGGCTTCGCCCGCTGGTCGACAGCAGGACGAGGACGTCACCCGGCCGGCCGTGTGCCTGCACCTGGCGGGCGAAGACCTCGTCGCCGCCGTAGTCGTTGACGATCGCGGTCAGGCTCGAGGTCTCGGCCGACAGACACAGAGCCGACAGCGGCCGCCGTTCGTCGACGAACCGCCCCACCAGCTCTGCGGTGAGGTGCTGGGCCTCCGCGGCGCTGCCGCCGTTGCCGGCCGCCATCAGCCGCCCTCCGCCGTCCAGGATCTCGGCCAGTTGCCGCCCCCACGACTCGACCACGTCGGCGTCCCGCTTCAACGCGTCGAGAGCCCACGACAGCTCGGCGACATGGCGCACCAGCCAGGCGTCGGAGCTCATACCGCTGCTCCCGCTGCGGTCCGACGCGACCTCACGACCTCGAGGTACGCCCGCTCGGTCAGGCGGGCCACCCGACTCCAGCTGTAGAAAGCGACGGCCCGCAGGCGCGCCGCTCGGCTGAGGCGCGCGTGCAGATCCGGATCGTCGAGCAGGCGCCGGACCGCACCGGCGAGAGCCGCCGGATCGCGCGGCGGTACGAGCAGGCCCGTGATCCCGTCCACGACGGTGTCCAGCAGCCCGCCGACGGCGCTGCCGACCACCGGGCGACCACAGGCCATCGCCTCGACCGGCACGATCCCGAACGGCTCGTACCACGGCGTGGCCACGACGACGTCGGCCGAGCGGAGCAGTGCAGGAATGTCGCCGTGGTCCACGCGGCCCACCAGCTTCAGCCGATCGTCGACGGCGAGCTCACGGGCGATCGCCCTGAGCCGCCGGGCTTCCGGGTCGTCGGCCAGCTGCTCCGCCGCTGGCCCGCCGGCCACGACGAGTTCGGCGTCGGGGAGCAGCGCGAGTGCCTCGACCATCGTGTCGACACCCTTGCGCTCGACCAGCCGGCCGATGCAGACCAGCCGCCTCCGCTCACCACGCGGCCACGCGGGACCATCCGGCGTGAAGAGCGCGATGTCGACGCCACAGGGCACGACCCGGGCGTGCTCCACGTCGGCTCCCATCCGAGCCAGCTCGGTGATCTCGTCGTTCGACGTGGAGATGACCAGGTCGACATCGCCCACGAGCGCCCTCTCGAGGGCGACCCGGTCGTCCGGACTGGTGTCCTGGGCACCGTGGAAGCGCCGCTTGACCGAGCCGAGGGCGTGGAAGGTGTGCAGGACCGGAACGCCGACGATCCGTGCCGCCTGCACCGCCGCGAGACCGGACATCCAGAAGTGCGAATGGACGACGTCCGGCACGGCACGGTTCGCCCATGCGCGCGCCATCCACCGGCCGAAGTCCGGCATGTACGGCGCCAGCTCGTCCTTCGGCACCGGGCGGGGCGGCCCGGCGGGCACGTGGACGACGTCGACGCGGTCGGTCATCCGCACCCGGGGGCGCAGGTGCCAGCTGTCGCGGCGGGTGTAGACAACGACCTCGTGGCCCCGGCCGGCGAGAGCCGTGGCCAGCGCGGCGACGTGCACGTTCTGGCCGCCCGCGTCGACGCCACCCAGCGTCGCTAACGGGCTTGCGTGCTCCGACACCATCGCGATCCTCATCGGGTCACCTCCTTGAGCAGTGCGTCCCAGTCGTCGAGGAACCGGCCCAGCCCGAACCGCTCGACGGCGTAGCGGCGGGCGTCACGGCCACGCTCACGTGCCTCGTCGGGCTCGTTCGTCCACCGGCGCGCGGTGTGCCGGAGTACGTCCAGGTCGTTGCTGAGCACGCCGGCCGTCCCCGGGACGGCCTCGGGTGCCGCCGTGGTCGCAAGACCCAGCACGGGCATGCCCAGCGTCATGGCCTCGAGCAGAGCCAGGCCGAGGCTGGTCCAGCGATAGGGATGGAAGTAGGCGCGGTGGCGCCCCATCCGGTCGTGCAGGCGGTGTTGCGGCAGGTCGTGAACCTTGCCGGCCAGCTGCGGCGCCCGCTCCACCAGCGCGTCCAGGCCCATGCCGAAGACCTCGACCGGCACGGTTCGGGACATCGCGAGCAGAAGGTCCGTGCCGGCTACCCGCCAACGCCGCATGGGTTCGTTGACGACGGCGGCCAGCGACCCCAGTTCGCCGGTGTACCGGTAGCCGGGATCGACGATGCCGTGCTCGATGACCGACGTCGGTGCACTCCCGCAGTCCCACATCACCGCGTTGAAGGACGTCACGTGCACGACCGGGACGGTGACCTGGTCCGCCATGGGGTGCCGCGTGGCCGCCGCGGGCCCGGTGGGCGCGTTGTGCTCGACGTAGACAGCGGGAAGGTCGGCACCGGGGAGCCGGCCGACCCAGCGCCGCAGGAGTTCCGGCTCGTGTGGACGCTGGAGCACGACGGCGTCCACATCGATGTCCGCCAGCTGATCGGCCGGTACCTCGTGGACCGTGACCGGCCAGTCCCACGTGCGCGCCCTGCCGCGCCCGTCCGGTCCCCGGTCCGCGAGCAGCGGAAGCACGTATTCGTGGTCGCCTTGGACGAACGACGTCGTCCACGAGCCGTGTACGTGCCACAGCAGGACTCTCATGCGGCCCCTCTTCTCGTCGTCGGTCGACGGGTTGCCAGAGTTTGGACCGCCGACACGACCTGCGCGGGCGTGATTTTGCCCAGGCAGGGGTGGCCCGGAATCGGGCATTCGCGCGCCCGCGTGTCCTTGCAGGCAGCGTCGTGGTCGCCGAGCACGATCGAGGCCACGCCGTACGGCTGCCACCGTTCAACCGGCACCACCGGAGAGAACAGCGATACCACGGGCGTGCCGACGGCGGCGGCCAGGTGGGCAGGGCCGGTGTTGCCGGCGACCAGGCACTCGGCCCGGCGAATGATCGTCGCGAGCTGGGCCAGCGATGTCCGACCGGACAGGTCGATCGCGCCCGGCGCCGTCGCCTGCCGGACGAGGTCCGCCTCGGCGAGCCCGCCGGTCACAGCCACACACCATCCGTCCTGGAGCAACGCGGAGACAATGCGCCGCGCGTGACCGGCCCGAAGCGCCCGGGACGGGACGGACGCGCCGGGGTGGACGACGACGAACGGACCGGAAGGGACGACCGCACTGACGTCACACGGTGCGGGCAGAACGGCGAGGCCTCCGTCGTCGCCGGCGGGAAGCCGTGCACCGGTCGCCAGCGCCAGATCGAGCGCTGCCTCCACCTCGTGCTGCGCCACCCGCGCGTGCCTGAGGTCGAGCAGCGAACCCGGGTAGTCCCCGCTCGTTGCGGCGACGTACGGGATCCCGGCCAGCCTGGCGAGCAGCGCCATCGGCAGCGGGCTCTGGTGGAAGGAGGTGAAGACGACCGCCCGGTCGTAGCCGTTCCGGCGCAGGCGTTCCACCAGGTCGGTGACGGCAGCGGGATCCACCGGCGGTGGACGATAGCCGCTCCACGGTGCGTCGAAGACGATCACCTCGTGCGGTCCGGGCAGCAGGCGAGCAGCCTGCTCTCCCGCGGGCGAGACGAGCAGGTCGAGGTGCATGCATGCGTTGTCGAGTGCACGCAACGCCGGACCCGTCAGCAGCACGTCGCCGTCGCTGTCCAGTCGGACCGCCAGGATCCTGGTCACGGCCGTGCCTCCGGCCTCGGGCTGCCGTTCCGTTCAGCCAGGACCATGTCGACGGCGCCGGTCAGGTCGGCGGCCACGGACGGTGCGCTCGCGACTTCCTCTGCCCGAGTCGCGGGTGTCGGCACCAGCACGGCGCGCGCCCCTGCGGCCCGGGCGGCCTCGACATCGGCACCGATGTCGCCGATCACCAGGCACTGCTCGACAGGTACGTCGAGCGCTTCCGCCGCCCGGACGACCATGCCCGGTTGCGGCTTGCGGCACTCGCAGCCGTCGTCGACGCCATGCGGGCAGATCTGCCAGGTGTCGAACGGACCGACCGCGGCGTCGACCCGGTCGTTGACGGCGTGGACCTGAGCGGCTGTGAGCAGGCCCCGGCCGATCCCGGACTGGTTGGTGACGACGCCGACCTTCACCCCTGCCCGGCGCAGCGCGGCGACCGCCTCGCGGGCGCCATCCACCGGCCGCACCTTCGACGGGTCACCGTTGTACGGCACGTCGCGGACGAGGGTGCCGTCCCGGTCGAACAACACGGCCGTGATCGGGGGCGGCCACGGTGTGGCGCCACGGTGCTGCCATGCCCCTCGCAGCCGGTGGGTCACGGCTGCAGCCGGGATGACGACGCTCGTCGCGAGCATCCGGAAGAACTCGTCCGCCCACTCCGGCTGCCCTGGCCGGGGCCCGGGCGCGAGCCGCCGCCACGCGAACTCGGCGGTCAGCGAGCCCCATGCGAGCAGGGCCGGCACGGCCGCGCGCCGCTGTCCGGCCAGCAGCGCGGACAGGCCC
>JBOGDU010000066.1:0-14598 GCA_050743145.1 Jiangellaceae bacterium
GTGCTGGGCGAGCAGCGTGGTCTTGCCCGCGCCAGCCATCGCCGAGGCCAGGGTGACCCTGACACCCTGCGCGTCGGCGGCGTGGACCTTCCGCAGCAGGCGGGTCCGCCGAACGGCCGCGGCCGCCTCGGGCGGCACCGCTAGCGGCGGGTCACCCACCATGGCTCCTCCCCCCGGCGCCAGATGATGCTCGACGCGCCACGGTAGCCGATCTTGACGATCGCGCGCCCGGCCGCGACCTCACCCGTCCGGGGTGAAGCGGCGGCGGGTATGACGGCCGAGGCTTGTGGCGTCACGTCGCGAACGGGGAGGAGGTGCAGCCCCGGTGCGCTACGAGTTCCTCATCGCCGGAGAGCCGTCCGACACGGTGCGGGCCGCCTTCCCCGAGCTGAAGTTCACACCGGCGCCGGCCGGCGGCACCGCGATGTACGGTCCGGTCCGCGATCCGGCGCACCTGCGCGGGCTTCTCGCCCGCTTCGACGATCTGGGGCTCACCGTCGTCGAGATGCGCCGGCTGCCCGACTGAGCGACGGAGGGCGCAGATCGGTCGGGTGAGTCTCCTCTGCGGAGTGGGACATACGGGTCCGGCCCCGAACGGCGCGACGGGCGCCAAACGGGGCCGGACCGGGTCAGGCCGCCGCGTCATCAGCCGGCGGCGCCCTTCAGCGCATCTCCGAGCGCGTTGGCCTCGTCGGCCGAGAGCTCGACGACCAGGCGCCCCCCACCCTCGAGCGGGACGCGCATCACGATGCCGCGTCCTTCCTTGGTGACCTCGAGCGGCCCGTCGCCAGTCCGCGGCTTCATCGCCGCCATCCGCGCACCCCTTCCTCATTCAGGTGCGCACGCGGGCCCCTGGATCGCCGGCAGACGATCCCGCGTGCGACACGATGGCGGCCATTATCCCGCATCGCCGGTGATCGCGCGAAGCGCTCCTCCGGCCCGATCGCACCCGGCCGGCCTCGCACCGGGCAGGATGGCGGTCATGAACGCCAGGTCCGCCCTGTTCGACGTCTATGGCGACCACCTGCGGTCGCGTGGCGGGCGGGCCCGGGTGGCCTCGCTGGTCACGCTCCTGGCACCGTTGGGCATTGCGGCCCCGGCTGTTCGAACCGCCGTGTCCCGGATGGTCAAGCAGGGATGGCTCACCCCGGCCAGAATGGACGGGGCGCCGGGCTACGCACTCACCGCACGGGCCGAGCGCCGGCTCGAGGACGCCGCAGCCCGCATCTACCGCACAGGCGCCGCGGGCGGGTGGGACGGCCGATGGCACCTGCTCGTCCCCGACCGGCCCCCCGACCGGACCACCCGGGAGCGGCTTCGCAGCGGACTGGCATTCCTCGGTTACGCGCCCCTGGGCGACGGCGCTTGGGTGGCGGCCCGGCCGTCGCCCGAGCTGGACGCGCTCCTCGACGCCGAACGCGTCCACTCCGAACGCTTCGCCGCAACCCACGAGTCCGACGAGGCCGAACTCGTCCGCCGGGCCTGGGACCTCGAGGCCGTCGGCCGCTCGTACGAGCGATGGCTGGCCGACGCGCGCGGACTCGTCGCCGCGCTGCCGGCCCACCCGTCCGACGAGGACGCCTTCGCCGTCCGCAGCCAACTCGTGCACGAATGGCGAAAGTTCCTGTTCACCGATCCCGGCCTGCCGCGCACGCTTCTCCCGGACCACTGGCCCGGCGACGCGGCCGCCGAGTTCTTCGACCACCATACGGCCCGCCTCCTGCCCGCGAGCGCCCGGTTCGTCGACCACAGCCTGTCCGTCCAGCCCCGCCCGAACGGAGTTGCCCGGTGACATCCCCGGTCCTCTACGCCGTCGAGCACGGCGTCGCCACGATCACGCTCGACCGCCCCGCCGAGATGAACAGCCTCGACACGGCCACAAAGGTCGCCCTGCGCGACCATGTGCTCGAGGCGGCCGCCGATCGCGACGTCCGAGCCGTCGTGCTCACCGGCTCCGGCCGGGCGTTCTGCGTCGGACAGGACCTCCGGGAGCACGCCGAAGCTCTCACCCACGATGACGCCGACCTGGCCGCAACCGTCCACGAGCACTACATCCCGATCGCATCAGGGCTGGCGACGATGGACAAGCCGGTGGTGGCGGCGGTCAATGGCGTGGCGGCGGGCGCCGGCGCGGCCTTCGCCTTCGCGTGCGACCTGCGGATCGTGGCCTCCGGCGCGGGATTCAACCTGGCCTTCGCCGGTATCGGGCTGTCCTGCGACTCCGGTTCGTCGTGGACGCTCCCCCGCCTGGTCGGCTGGGCACGGGCGCGTGAACTCCTGCTGCTCCCCCGTACGGTGGCGGCGGACGAGGCGCTCGCACTCGGCCTGGCCACCGAGGTCGTGCCCGACGACGATGTCCTCGATCGCGCGGCCGAACTCGCCCGGCAGCTGGCCGCTGGCCCTACCGCAGCCTATGCGGCGATCCGCCGGGCGCTCTCGTACTCGGCGACCCACGACCTCGCGGAGTCGCTCACCCTGGAGGCCGAGCTCATGGGGCTCACCGGTGCGACCGAGGACCACCGCGGCGCCGTCGCCGCCTTCCTGGCCAAGGAGCGCCCGACCTTCACCGGCCGATGAGTAGCGGGACCGATTCAGGCGCGGACGGGACCGCACCGGGCCCCGACGGGCGCCCACGGTGTCCCTGGGCCCTCGGGACGCCCGACTACCTGGCCTACCACGACGACGAATGGGGCCGACCGGTCCACGGGGACGGCGCGTTGTACGAGCGGTTGACGCTGGAGGCGTTCCAGTCTGGGTTGTCCTGGCTGACCATCCTCCGCAAGCGCGAGGGCTTCCGGCGGGCCTTTGCGGGCTTCGATGCCGATGTCGTGGCTCGCTTCGGCGACGCGGACACCGCACGGTTGATGTCCGATCCACGCATCGTCCGCAACCGGCTCAAGATCGCAGCCGCCGTCACCAACGCGCGGGCACTGGTCGCGCTACGTGAGGCAGACGGTGCCGGCGCGCTGGACCGGTTGGTCTGGTCGCACGCGCCCGCCCCCGGACCGGCCCCGGCCACCCTGGCCGACGTCCCGGCGTCGACGCCCGAGTCGGTCGCCCTGGCCAAGTCGTTGAAGGGCCACGGCTTCGTCTTCGTCGGCCCCACCACCGCGTACGCCACGATGCAGGCGGCGGGCATCGTCGACGATCACCTGGCCGGCTGCATCGCCCGGCAGGACGCCCGCCCCGGCTCGATCAGCTGAACCGCGCCGAGAACCGGCGCAGAGCCAGCGCCAGCCCGGCGCGGGCCAGTGGTCGCACCAGCGGCCATCCGGCCCGGCCCAGCACACCGAACGGAAGGTCGAGGTGCTCCTCCCACACCACGCGGCACCGGTCCGGGCCCACCGGCTCGACGGCGAACGCTCCGGGTCCGCGCACGACCCGGCCGGTGTGCATCACCTCACACAGCCGCGGCGGCTCCCACCGCGTCACGGTCATCGTGTCGACGAAGCTCAGCGGGCCGAGTCCGGTGCGGGCCGTGATCCGGCCGCCGACCCGGTGGCCGTCCACCGAGCGCACCTGGGTGGCCGGCATCCAGCGACCCTGCCCCTCCCAGTCGGTGAGCTCGGACCAGACACGTTCGGGGCTCCCCTCGACGATGCGTTCGCCACGAAGCCCGACGCTCACCCCTCGCCGCCCTGCGGCGGAGGAACGGTACCGGCCACGAGAAGCTCGAGTGCGTCGATGCGCTCGTCGCGGGATGCCAGCTCACGTCCGAGCCGGTCGAGGACGTCGTCGACCTGGTCCATCCGGTATCCCCGGAACCCGATGGCGAACCGCACTCCCTCGACGTCGGTTGGATAGACCGGCCCATCCGGTAGCCAGGGCGCTGCGAGATCGCGTTCGGGCGCGTCGAGACCATCGCCACGGCCGACCGCGACGGCGGCGACGGCGAAGACGACGACGACGGCCACGACGACGAACACCACCAGCACGGCGACCCTCCTGTCGGTGTCGGGTCATCGATCGTGCCACGCTGTGGCTCCGCCGGTGCACTCGGAGGCATGCGTGACCCTACGTCTCGGCACGAGGGACTTCGGTCCGGGCTCGTTCGCCGTCATGGCGATCGTCAACCGGACGCCGGACTCGTTCTACGACCGTGGAGCGACATTCGACTTCGACGCCGCGCTGCGGCGGGTGGACGTCGTCGCCGGCGAGGGTGCCGACATCGTCGACATCGGCGGGGTCAGGGCGGGCAACGGTCCTACCGTCTCCGAGGTCGAGGAGATCGACCGGACGGTCGACCTGATCGCTGCCGTACGCGAGCGGCACCCGGACCTGGTGGTCAGTGTCGACACCCACCGCGCCGGTGTCGCCGACGCCGCCTGCGCGGCCGGGGCCCAGCTGGTCAACGACACGTGGGCCGCTGTCGACCCCCACGTCGCGGCGGTCGCGGCCCGGTGGGGCGTCGGCCTGGTGTGCAGCCACACCGGCGGCCAACCGCCGCGCACCGATCCGCACCGCGTGGCCTACCACGACGTCGTCGCGGACGTTGTCGCCGTGACGACCGAGCTCGCCGAGAAGGCCGTCGCCGCCGGCGTACGCCGCGACGGCATTCTGGTCGACCCGACCCACGACTTCGGCAAGAACACCCGTCACTCACTCGAACTGACCCGCCGCCTCGACCAGGTGGTCGCGACCGGGTGGCCGGTGCTGGTGAGCCTGTCCCGCAAGGACTTCGTCGGCGAGACGCTGGGACTGCCGCCATCCGCCCGCCTACCGGGCACGCTCGCCGCGACCGCCTTGTCGGCGTGGGCGGGCGCACGTGTCTTCCGGGCGCACGACGTCGCCGAGACTCGCCAGGTGCTGGACATGGTCGCAGCGATCCGCGGCACCCGTCCCCCACGGTCGCCGCGCCGCGGCCTCATGTGAGGCGGGCTCGGACGCTCAGCCCTCGCTGTTGACCCGGACGATGACCTCGACGGCCTCGTCGGGGTCGTCGGTCACGCACCACAGGTCGAGATCGGCCATCGCGATCTTCTTCTCGGCGGCCACGGTGCCGCGCAACCAGTCCAGCAGCCCCGCCCAGTAGGCCGAGCCCATGAGCACGATCGGGAATCCCGTGACCTTGCCGGTCTGGACCAGCGTCAACGCCTCGAACAGCTCGTCGAGGGTGCCGAAGCCGCCCGGGAATACGACGAAGCCCTGCGCGTACTTGACGAACATCGTCTTGCGGGCGAAGAAGTACCGGAAGTTGATGCCGAGATCGACGTACTCGTTGATGCCCTGCTCGAAGGGCAGCTCGATGCCGAGTCCCACCGAGATGCCGCCGGCCTCGACGGCGCCCTTGTTGGCCCCCTCCATGATGCCCGGGCCACCGCCGGTGATGACGGCGTAGCCTGCGCGAGCGAGCGCGGAGCCGAGACCGACCGCCGACTCGTAGAGCGGGTCGTCGCGCGAGATCCGCGCGGAGCCGAAGACGCTGATCGCCGGGCCGAGGTTCGCCAGCGCCCCGAACCCCTCGACGAACTCGGACTGTATCCGCATGACCCGCCACGGGTCGGTGTGTACCCACTCGGCCGGCCCACGACTGTCGAGCAGGCGCTGGTCGGTGGTGCCGGCCTCGACCAGCGAGCGGCGCAGTGTCACCGGCCCGCGGTGCTTCTCGGAGGGCTGGCCGGGATTCTGCGGCGTGGTCACGGTCGTCAGGTTAGGGCCTGGCACCACCCGCGGCCGGTGCCGCGGTGAGCCAGGCCCACATCCGGTCCTCGCAGAGCTGTACCTCACGCAGGTCGACGTGTTCGTCGTCGGCGTGGGCGAGGCTGGGGTCGCCGGGCCCGTAGTTGACCGCGGGGACCCCGAGCGCCGAGAACCGGGCCACGTCGGTCCAGCCGTACTTCGGGCGCGGCTCCGCACCCACCGCTGCGATGAAGGCCGCCGCGGCAGGATGGCTCAGGCCCGGTCTCGCGCCGGGTGAGCTGTCCAGAGTCGTCAGCTCGTACCCGTCGAAGAGCTCGTGCAGGTGTGCCTGGGCGTCGTCCTCGCTCCGGTTCGGGGCGAACCGGTAGTTGACCGTGACCACACAGGTGTCCGGGACGACGTTGCCCGCGATGCCGCCGCGGATGTCGACGGCGTTCAGCCCCTCGCGGTAGACCAGGCCGTCCACCTCGACCTCGGCCGGGACGTAGCCGCGCAGGCGATCGAGCACCTCCGCGGCGGCGTGTACCGCGTTGCTGCCCATCCACCAGCGCGCGGAGTGCGCCGCCCGACCTCGGACGGTGACCGCCACGCGCACCGTCCCGTTGCACCCGCCCTCGACCTGGGCGGAGGTCGGCTCCATCAGGACGGCGAAGTCGGCAGCCAGCCAGTCCGGGTGACGGTGGGCGACCCGGGCCAGCCCGCTGCGGTCGGCCTCGACCTCTTCGTTGTCGTAGCAGACGTACGTCACGTCGCGGACGGGATCGGTGACGTGCGCCGCCAGCCGCAGGGCCACCGCCAGACCGCCCTTCATGTCGACGGTGCCTCGGCCCCAGAGCAGCAGGCCGTCCCGGCGGGACGGCAGGTTGCCGGCGATCGGCACCGTGTCCAGGTGCCCGGCGACGATCACCCGCTCGGGCCGGCCCAGGCCGGTCCGAGCCACGACGGTGTCGCCGGTGCGGTCGACGCGGAGGTGGCCGTAACCGGACAGCGCCGCTTCGACCGCGTCGGCCAGCTCGGCCTCGTCGCCGCTGACCGACGGGATGTCACACAGCACCGCGGTCAGGTCCGGCCCGGGCAGCCCGAGGTCGAGGCGTACGGTCACGGCAGCCGACCCTAACCGTCCGGCCCGGGCTGCGGGTCGCAGCCTCGTCACGCCCGGGTCGGGCACCATGGTCAGGGTGCCACGTACCGTCGGGAGGCGGCCCCGTCAGGGCGCGAAGGCGCAGAACTCGTTGCCCTCGGGATCGGCCAGTACGTGCCAGGAGATCTCGTCGTCGGGCTCGCGCAGAACCCGTGCGCCATATGTCAGCAGCGCGGGCAGGTCGGGTGCGACGACGTCCCAGTGGATCCGGTTCTTGGCCCTCTTCGGCTCCGGCACCGGAACGAAGCACAGGTAGTCGAACGGAAGCACGTCGCCGCCCTCGAGTGCCGCGTAGTGCTCCCTAGGTGACCGCTCGGGTGGTAGGCCCAACACCTCGCCCCACCACTCGGCCTGTGCGTACGCGTCCGCACAGTCGACGACCACTTCGTACAAGCGGCCTGGCAGGGAGGGCCGCCAGTCGCGGAGGAACGCGCAGAACTCGCCGCCCTCGACATCGGCCATGACCCACCACGTCCGGTCGCCACCAGGTGGGCGCACCACCGTGGCGCCCAGTTCCCGGAGGCCGTCGAGGTCGCCCACGTCGACGTCGAGATGCACCCGGTGCTTGACCGTCTTCGGCTCCGGGACCGGATCGACCCAGACCTGCTGGTCCGTACGCTCGCCATCGAGGCGCACGGAGCCGTCGCCGGCGTCGGCGGGTGTCATCCCGAGGACTGCCGCCCAGAAACCGGCCAGCCGGGCGTGGTCGCCCGCATCCATGCACAACGCCTGCCAGGTTGCCAGTCTCATATGGCAAGGCTACGAGCCGGCGACTCGTCTCCATCGCAGTGGACCGTGCGTGATTGCGGGTGTCGCGGAGATGTCCCGGTGCGGTGCCCACCTGGGCGCTCAGGGGATCCGGCTTGTTGCCTTTGCATTGCGCACACCCACGCAGCGCCAGTGCCACCACGTTGCACGACTTGTCGTCGGACCACCCCGGCTGAGGTCCAGCCCGTACGACAGGGCCGGACTCTCCTAGTCTGTCTGTCATGTCCGACGCTCACACGTCCCGCCACGCCTGGGGCATCGGCCTGGCCACGACCACGCCCGACGGGGCCGTGCTCGACGTGTGGTTCCCATCCCCGAAACTCGGCCGGGCCACGGATGCAGACGATGCCGACCTGCGACCGCTCGCAGTCGACGACCCTGACCGCGGCGTGTCGCAGATGGTCGTCAGCACGGTGTCGAACCTCACCTCGGCGCCGGTCGATGCCGCGGACGCCTATCTGCGCCTACACCTCCTCTCATACCGGCTGGTTCGGCCCCACGGCGTCGACCTCACGGGAATATTCGGGCTGCTGAGCACCGTGGTGTGGACCAACCACGGCCCATGTGCAGTCGACGACTTCGAGCAGACGCGGCTGAGACTCCGCCGGCGCGGCAGGGTCGAGGTGTTCGGGGTCGACAAGTTCCCTCGGATGACCGACTACGTCGTGCCGTCCGACGTCCGGATCGCCGATGCCGACCGGGTGCGGCTCGGAGCACACCTGGCTCCGGGGACGGTGGTCATGCACGAGGGGTTCGTCAACTTCAACGCCGGGACGCTCGGTACCTCGATGATCGAGGGACGCGTGTCCGCCGGCGTCGTCGTCGGTGACGGATCCGATGTCGGCGGCGGGTCGTCGATCATGGGGACGCTCTCGGGAGGTGGTACCGAGGTGATCTCCGTCGGCGAGAACTGCCTGATCGGCGCCAACGCCGGCATCGGTATCTCACTCGGCGACGGCTGTGTGGTCGAGGCGGGGTGCTACGTCACCGCCGGCACGAAGGTGAGCCTGCCCGACAACAGCGTCGTCAAGGCGCGGGAGTTGTCCGGCCGCGACGGCCTGCTGTTCCGCCGCAACAGTCTCACCGGTGCGGTGGAGGCACTGGCCCGAGCGGGCGACTGGGGCGGCCTCAACGTCGCACTCCACACTTCCTGACGGTCAGCCGTCATGGCCTGCCGAGTCGCCGACAGCCAGCAGGTCGCCGACGTCCGCGAACGGCGCTCGCTCACCGTGGGCGAACTCCGCGACGCTGTTTCCGAGCAGGAGCACACCGGGCAGATCGTCCACGACCTCGGTGCAGCGGGCCGCCAGCCGCGCGACGGCGTGGGCCGCCGGCGGCCCGCTTGCTTCGACGGCCGCCCGGTGGATGACGTCGACGGCAGGGAACGGGACCGTTCCGAATCCGGCCCGCAGAACTGCCAGATTCCGAACCGCGGTCACGCCGAGACTGCCCTGCAGCGGCGTCGGATCCGTCAGGTGCAGCGCATGACAGAAGGCCGCGAAGTGCGTGCGGGTGCCGACGACCGACGCCCAGCGGGCTCTGACGTTCGCATCGGACCGGCTGCCCTCGACGTGCGCCACGAGCGACCGAACGTAGGATGACCGCCCGAGCAGCGCGTCGTAGTCGAAGGTCGGGTCGGCCCGGCCGAGGGAGAGACCGAAGACCGCGTACTCGAAGCACTTCTTGCAGTCGTGGCACCACCGTGCCGTGTCGGTGTCGGCGCGCATGCACATGACGATGCCGTCGAAGGCCTCGGGGTACCGGCGCAACAGAGTCTTGAACGACACGAACTCCGAGATCGCGTAGTGCGTCGTGCAGGGACGCACGTCGTGACCGAGTACACGCGCGTAGTAGTCGCCGAGCGCGGCCAGAGCTTCTGGCCGGTTCCGGCGGTTGCCCCACCGTCGGGCCTTTCCGGGTGCGTCGCGGACCCAGTAGCCGGCCGCCGTGTAGCTCACCGTCACGATCTCGCAGCCACGGTGCAGCAGCGCCGGCAGGCCACCGGCCAGGTAGAGGTTCACACCGGGACGGGCGAGCTTGGCCGGAGCGAGGTTTGCCATGAAGTCCGTGACCATGAGCTGCACATCGGCGCCTCGGGAGCGCGGGGGTGCCAGCAGCAGCGTCCTACTGCGCTTCGCGGCCAGGCGCTTCGCGCGTCGGCGCATGCTGAACGAATGGACCGCGTGAAGCAGGAGAACCTGGTCGCGGCCATAGGTCTCGGCCATGGCCTCGTAGGCCAGAGTCGAATCCTTGCCGGCACCGAAGGTCACCGCGACCGGCCTCGGCGCCGGCATCTCGGCCGGCCCTGCGGTCCACGGTCGGTAGCCCGTCCGGTAGGTCGACGGCCCCACCGTGACGTTCCCGATGTCGTGGTAGGCGAGCCACCACCGGACCACGACCTCCGGCAACGGCTGAGGGAGCCGGACTTCGACCTGGTCGCCCATGGCCGCCCACACCGGCAGCTGGAGCGAGAGCATGATCTCGAGAAGCAGTTCGGGAGCGGCGTGGCGCAGCGGAACGCCGGGGTAGCCGATCGACCAGCGGTTACGGTGCTGCAGCCGGTTCGGGACCTGCTGATCCCAGCCGAACCGGACCTCCGCGCCGCGCACCCGAGGGGGCCAGACGGTCACGATCATCCGGCCTGCCTCCCCTCGGCTGGTGCGGCGGTGGTCCCACGAGGTGGGCCGTCTCCCCGAGATTGTGACAGGACGGTGTGAGAGCGCGATGAGAGCACGACGGCGGACGGTGGTCCCCGGGAACGCCGCGGCCGTCGCCGCACGTTTCCACGGCACGATGACCCGCCGGTCCCGCGCGCTGATCGCCGTTCTCGTCCTCGCCCTGGTCGGCGCGGGCGGAGCGGCGCTCCTGATGTGGTGGACCGACGGGTCCGTGGGACCGGTGGTCGTGCGCGAAGCCTGCACGGCAGAGGTCGACGGTCAGCGAACGACCGTCAGCCCCGAGCAGGCGGCCCATGCCGCGACGATCGCAGCGGTGGCCGAGGAGCGTGGACTGCCGGCGCGGGCCGTGACCATTGCGCTGGCCACGGCGTACCAGGAGTCCGACCTGCGCAACCTCGACCACGGCGACCGAGACTCGCTCGGGCTGTTCCAGCAGCGACCGTCCCAGGGCTGGGGCACGCCCGAGCAGATCCGGGACCCGGCCTACGCAGTGGGCAGGTTCTACGACGCGCTGGTGCAGATTCCGGACTACCGCGGCCTGGAGATCACCGTCGCCGCCCAGCAGGTCCAACGCAGCGCCTACCCCGACGCGTACGCCGACCACGAGGCCGACGCCCGGGTGCTCGCCTCGGCGTTCTCGGGCAATTCACCGGCGGCGCTGAGCTGCTCGTTTCGGGCCGCGACCTACGCGCAGCAGGTCGAGGAGCCCGACGGCCTGACGGCCCGGGCGCGCACCGTCCGCGAAGAGCTCACCACGACCTTCGCCGGCCTCGAAGTGGGCGGGTACCGGGCCGGAGGCATCGACTCGGGTCACATCACCGGTTCCGCGCACTACGACGGCCGAGCGCTCGACGTCTTCTTCCGCCCGCACGACGATCCCGAGATCAACCGCTCGGGCTGGGTCGTCGCACACTGGCTGGTCGCGAACGCCGACCGGCTCGGCATAGCCACCGTCATCTACGACGCCCAGATCTGGACGGCCCGGCGGTCCGGGCTGGGCTGGCGGCCCTACTCGCACCCGTCCGGAAACACCGCCGACCCCACGTTGCAGCATCTCGACCACGTCCACATCGACGTCGTCCGCGGCGGCTGACCTTCCTGGAGGCGGCGCGCACGTCCTGCGGCTATCACGAGGTCGCGGCCGCGCGCAGGCGCTCCGCTCCGGCGGCGACCCGCTCGTCGGTGGCCGTCAAGGCCACGCGGACGTGCTGCTCGCCGCCACGGCCGTAGAAGTCGCCCGGCGCCACCAGGATCCCCCGCCCCGCGAACCAGCTCACGGTGTCCCAGCACGGCTCGCCCCTCGTAGCCCAGAGGTAGAGGCCGCCCTCGGAGTGGTCGATGACGAAACCCGTGCTCTCCAGCGCGTCGCGCAGCACCTCCCGGCGCGCCGCATAGCGCGCCCGCTGCTCGTCGGCGTGCGCGTCGTCGCCGAGCGCCGCCACGAGTGCATCCTGCACCGGCGACGGCACCATCATGCCCGCGTGCCGGCGCACCTCGAGAAGGCGACGGACCAGTGTGACGTCCCCGGCTACGAAGCCGGCGCGGTACCCCGCCATCGTCGAGCGTTTCGACATCGAGTGGACGGCCAGGACGCCGTCGAGCGACCCGCCGTTGACGTCGGGGTCGAGGACCGAGTACGGCCGTGCCTCCCAGCCGAACTCGAGATAACACTCGTCGGACGCGACGACTGCGCCACGCTCGCGGGCCCAGGCGACGATCTTGGCCAGGTGTGCGACCGGCAACACGCGGCCGTGCGGGTTCGCCGGCGAGTTGACCCAGATCATCGCGACCCGTCGCGGCCCCAGCTCGGTGAGCGAGTCCGACCCGACCGGTTCCGCTCCCGCCAGTCGCGCACCGACGTCGTAGGTCGGATAGGCCAGCCGGGGATGGACGACGGCGGCACCCTTACCCATGCCGAGCATGGTCGGCAGCCAGGCGACGAACTCCTTGGAACCGATCGTCGGCAGAACGCCGTCGGGGTCCACGGTGTCGATATCCCACCGCCGGGCGAACCACGCGGCCACGGCATCCCGCAACGCCGGCGTGCCGTACGTGGCCGGGTAGCCCGGAGCGTCCGAGCCCGCCGCCAGCGCGTCACGGACAACGCGCGGGGTCGGATCGACCGGGGTACCGACGGACAGGTCGACCAGTGCGCCCGGGTGGGCAGCAGCCTTTCGCTGGTACGGGACCAACCGGTCCCACGGGAAGTCGGGAAGGGTGCGCACCGCCGGCGGGGACGTCAGTGCGCGCCGACCTCCTGCGGCGGTAGCGCCGCTATCAGCGAGTGGTCCTTGTCGATGACACCCAGCTTGGACGCGCCACCCGGGGAGCCGAGGTCGTCGAAGAACTCGGCGTTGGCCTGGGTGTAGTCCTTCCACTGCTCGGGGACGTCGTCCTCATAGAAGATCGCTTCGACCGGGCACACCGGTTCACAGGCACCACAGTCGACGCACTCGTCCGGGTGGATATAGAGCATTCGTTCGCCCTCATAGATGCAGTCGACCGGACACTCCTCGACACAGGCGAGATCCTTCAGATCGACGCACGGCTGCGCGATGGTGTAGGTCACGAGAACGTCCTCCTGTCGACGCCAGGCACGGGGCGGGCCGGCGCCCTTCCTAGTATCGCCCTGCACGCTTCGGCGTGTGCAACCGAGGCCAGCCTATGCGCTAATGGCGCTGAGGTAGAGCGGTGCCCACACCCCGGAAGGACGCCGATGGCTGAGCGGGCAACGCCGCGCTCCGGCGCCTGGGTGGACCGGATCCGCGCCGACCACGTCGGGCGGAGGGTGGTTGTGCGCTACCACCTGCCGGACGGCGACATGGCCACTGACGTCCTGGGCCGGCTGCTCGGACGGGACGCGGGCACGCTGCGGATCCGGCGCGGTGACGGTTCGGTCATCGACGTTCCGCTCGCAGACGTGGTCGCGGCCAAGCCCGTGCCGGAGCGCGCCGTCGTCCGCCGCGACGTGCGCGCTCTCGAGGAGGCCGCGGCCAAAGGCTGGCGCGCCCTCGAGACCACACAACTCGGCGGCTGGCTGCTGCGCGCCGCGGGTGGCTTCACGCGGCGGGCGAACTCGTGCCTGCCGTTGGCTGCTCCCGGGATGCCCGTACCCGCCGCCGTCGCGGAGGTCGCACGCTGGTACGGCGCCCGGACGATGATCCCCTCGTTCCAGGTGGTCATACCGCTCGGCGAGGCCGTCGACGCTCACCTCGACGAGCTCGGCTGGGCGGGGCATTCTGAGGACGTCCTCGTCCTGACCTCGGCGCTGGGACCGGTTGGCGACGCGCTGCGACCGAACCTCGCCTCCGTCAGGGTGACCGCCGAGCCGGACGACGCATGGCTGGCGGCCTATCACTACCGTGGCGACGCGTTGCCGGCGCATGCCCGCCATGTGCTCGTCCACGCCGACACTGTGGGCTTCGCCGGGGTCGACGAAGGAGGTCGGCGGGTCGCGATCGCCCGCGGTGCCGTCAGCGACGCGCCGGACGGGCGGCGGTGGGTCGGCATCACGGCGGTCGAGGTGGACCCGACGGCCCGCCGCCGTGGCCTGGGTACCCACGTCGTCGCCGGCGTGGCGCGTTGGGCCGAGACCCACGGCGCCACCGACGTGTACCTGCAAGTCTCCGCGGACAACGCGCCCGCCCTAGCGACCTATCAGGGACTCGGCTTCATCGAGCACCACCGCTACCACTACCGCACGCCATCCTCATGATCACGAAACCACTCAGCCGCGGGGCTCAGGTCCACAGATGACCGTGGGATTCGGGCGGTAGGTCCAGGGAGCGGACTCGTCCTTCGCCAGCTCGCCGTCCGGCGTCCAGGCCTTCCGGTAGGACGTGATGCTGAAGCCCCGCCAGCCGGCTTCGGCCGAACACTCATCACTGGTGTCGTAGATCGTCTGAGGTTCGGTGTAGTTGCTCCGCCCGGACACCGACGTCTCGACCCGGTAGTAAGCGGTGCTCCAGATCTTGACCGTGAGCGTGCCCGCGCTGGCACCGCTGGGGCTGAACTCCGTGTCGACGAGGACCCCGAACGGTGTGTCGTTCCGGAACGACATGTCAAAGCTGCCCCACGAGACCGTAGCTTCCTGGCCCACCGGGTAACGGTCGAAGTAGATGCTGTGAGGCTGGTGGTAGACGTCCTCCAAGCCCGCCTTGAACGCGGCGTGGTAGGTGGTCGTCGCAACCTGCGAGACGCCGCCGCCGTAGTCCTCACGCAGGCGGCCGGCGTCGATGGTCCACCCGATCGCGAAGCCGTTGGCAGCCGACCGCTCGCCCACCAGGTCGTTGAGGCTGAAGGTGTCGCCCGGTAGCAGCAGTGTGTTGTCGATGCGCCTCGCGGCCAGTCCGATGTTGGTGTTGCGATACG